>CAWVZX010000073.1:0-6293 GCA_963934755.1 uncultured Arcobacteraceae bacterium
CTCCAAAAGTATTAGTGCCCATTTCTTTTAATATTCCTACTACTTCACAAGAAAAGTTTTCAAGACGAACTTTTTTGCCTATTGGTGATTCTTCAAATGTAAACAATTCATCTACAACCGTTTTCCCAAGGATACATATATTTTGTCCTATTTTTAACTCTCTATGTTCAAAGATACGGCCAGCTATTAAAGATAAATTTTTAATTTTAAAATAGTCATTGTTTACACCTTTTATCTCTGTTAAATAGTTTTTATTCTTATAGATAGTTGTCATAGTTTGATTTCTTACTGGCGAGATTGCACTTAGGGTTAAAATAGAATCTCTTAAAATTTCAAGATCTTTTTTTTTAAATGCTTTGTAGGTAGCTAAACCTCCATCTGGGTCATGACTTCGTTTTGGCATTATATAAAGAATATCACTTCCTAGACTACTTATTTTTTTTGTTATTGACTCACTTACTCCCTTGCCTATATTTACCATGGATATCACAGAAGCAATCCCTATAACTATACCAAGGGTAGTAAGTAAAGAACGCATAAAGTTTCTTTTGATTTCTCTTATGGCTTGTATAAATGCATTATAAATCATTTAAGATATCCTTCTGAATAGTCCCATCACGAACATATAGAATTCTTTTTCCGTAATTAGCTATTTCTTTTTCATGTGTAACCATAATCACTGTTATGCCACTTTGATTAATTTGTTTAATAAACTCCATGATTTCAAAACCCCTTTTAGAATCAAGATTACCAGTTGGTTCATCTGCTATTAAAACTTTTGGATTTGTAACTAAAGCTCTAGCTATAGCAACTCTTTGTTGCTGACCTCCTGACAAAGTATTAGGGTCGTAGTAAATACGTTCTTTTAATCCTACTTTTACCAATGTCTCATAGGCTCTTTTCTCTCTCTCTTTAGGGCTTATGCCCAGATAAATTAGAGGCATTTCTACATTTTCAAGTGCCGTTGTCTTTTTTAAAAGATTATAACCTTGAAAGATAAAACCCATGATGTGTCGTCTAAATAGTGCTCTTTGGTCATTTGATAGTTTCATCATATTAGTATCTAAAAATGAGTAGTGTCCACTAGTAGCAACATCTAATGTTCCAAGAATATTTAAAAGTGTAGACTTTCCACTACCACTTGGCCCCATTATAGATACAAACTCACCTTCTTTTATTTCAAGGTTAATATCCTTTAGTACTGTAGTACTTGATTCTCCAATTCCATAGTTTTTACTCACATTTTTAAGCTTTATCATTTGCTTATTTCTTGCATTGTTATTACTTCCATTTTATCATTTAATTGCTTTGCTGAAATTGCTACTAATGAAGCACTATTGCCAAGTATTTCTACAGCTATTTTAACAGGTTTTCTCTCTTTTAGTATCCAAATATGAGGTTTTTTATCTATTATAATTTCCCCTGCTGTTGGTGTATACAAAAGAGCAGCTTTTGGAACTATGAAAGCATCCTCAATAGTTTGTATAGAGATATCAACATCTGCACTCATCCCTGGTTTTAAAAGTAGATTTTTATTGTTAATATTTATAATTACCTTATAGGTTACCACTCCGGCAATTATTTGAGAGTTAATTCTGACCATTTTTATTTTGGCTTTAAATTTTTTGTCCTCGTAAGCATCTACGCTAAAAGTGACATTTTGCTGGGCTTTTATACCTGCAATATCTGCTTCATCAATATTTGTTTGAAGTTCCATCTTTGTTAAATCTTTTGCTATTTTAAAAAGTACTGGTGTTTGAAATGAAGCTGCTACTGTTTGTCCCTCGTCTATACTTTTCTCTAAAATAGTTCCATCTATGGGCGAATAAATACTTGTTTTATCCAAATCATATTTAGATGATATAAATACTTGCCTAGATTGTTCTACTTGTGCTTTCGCACTTTCAACTTGAGCTTTAGCTGAGAGATAATTTGAATAATCACGATCCCAATCCTTGGGCGATGGTAAAGCATTATTGGTATATGTTTTAAGCTTTTCATTTCTAGTAATGATTGCCTTTGCTGCGAAGAGTAAAGCTTCCATATTTTTAAGTCTTGCTTTTGCAGAATTTAAAGATGCATTGGATTGATTTACTAAAGATACATATTTTATTTTGTTAAGTTGGGCTAAAATATCCCCTTTTTTTATTACATCATTATAATCAACAAAAATTTTTGCAATAGTTCCTGAAACTTCACTTCCAACGTCTACTGTTTCTATTGGTTGAATATATCCAGTAGATGATACATATACTGTTAAATCACCTTTCTTGAGACTCTGTGTTATGTAGTTATAATCATCTATTGTCTCTTTAAGTGAGAAGTAAAAATAAACACTTATCGAAAAAAGTAAAAATAAAAATGCTACTATCATCTTAAATCTAGATTTTTTATTTGAATATTCTCTGACTTTTTTCATTTCTTCCATGATTTATCCTTTAATGCCTTATATCAAAATAGAGTGATATCTTTTCTATTAAAATATTTAAATTTTGAATTTTTATTTCTAGTTTTTGAATTTTTACTGAATTTTGAAGAGATTCAAGCTCATACGAAGACTTAAATCCAGCTTTAACTTGATTAAATGTAAATTTTTTCAAGTCAAAGTATCTAGTACTTGTATCTTTTGCTATCATTGCTTTTTCTTTTAAATCTATAATAGTTTGAAAATATTTATTATATTTTTGAATTAATTCCATTTTTTTATCAGTTATGCTTATTTTACTTTGTAAATAGACTAGTTTTGAAGCATTTATTGTTGAATCTTTATTTATATCTAAAGGTAACGAAAATGTTAAACCATAATAATAATTATTACCATTAGAATCATTTATTGGATACGTATCTTCTTTATTAGCAGTATATCCGTAAGAAAAATTAAATGTTAGTTTTGGATGAAAAGAACTCTGTATGATTTTTGAGTTAAATAGATTATCTTTATTTTTTGCATAGTATTGCAGCAACTCAAGGTTTTTTTTTATATATATTTCTTTGTTGATCAATACGAAATCTATTAAAGGAATATCTTCTATACTGTTTTTACCAATGTATTTCTTCAATTCAAACTCTGTATTGAGTAAAGTATTCCTAAGAAGAATGATTTCTGTTTTCGCATTTGCAATAGTAATATTTGCACGGTTAAGTTCACTTATGTCAGCACTTCCAACTTTAAATTTTTGAGTGATTATAAACAAATCGATTTCATTGTTTTTTAAAGTTAACTCACTTTGTTTTTGAAGTAATTTATCTCTTTGAATTTTTGTTTTAAGAGTGTATATGTTTTTAAGATAAGCGGCTTCTTTTAAATCAACAACCAATAAACTATATTGATTTAATGCTTTGGCTTTATTTATTATATGGAAAATCCCAGCACTTCTAAAAATGTCTTGACTCCAGCTTAGGGCTACATTTCTAGTTTGACTTTTATCCTTTGATATGTCAATATTTTCATAGATAGAACCTGAAAGTTTAAAAGGAGATATCCAAATGTTTTTATTTTTATGGTACTCTTTTAGAATTTGTTTTCTCTGTAGATTTAAAAGTTCCTTTTTTTCTGAAGACAAAGGCAAATCTGCAGCAAAAGTAAAACCAACAATTAATAAACATAAAATTATTTTTTTCATGATTTCCCCTCCCTATTCTAAGTTGAATTATATCTGAATTTACTATAATCTATCCTTATAGCTCTTATAGTCATAGTTTCGAATTATTTCAATCTCACCACTTTTTCTTTTGATGGCTATTGAGGGTAAATTTACACCATTAAAAGTAGTTGTTTTTACCATTGTATAATGTATCATATCTTCTAAAATAATCTTGTCACCAATTTTGAGTTCTTTATCAAATGAATAATCACCTATGATATCACCTGCTAGACAAGTATTACCCGCTAATTTATATGTAAATTTTTTCTTATATGCGATGCCTGCATCTCGGATATCGGGTCTATAAGGCATGGCTAGAGTATCTGGCATATGACATTCTGCACTAGTATCCAAGATTGCTATTTGCATACCATTTTTAACTATATCTAAGACTGTTGATTCTAAGTATCCAGTTTCCCATGCTATTGCTTCACCTGGTTCTAAATATATTTTAAGATGGGGATATTTTATTTTAAATTCTTTTAAAAGTGAAATTAAACCTTTTACATCATAATCATTTCTTGTGATATGATGTCCTCCTCCAAAATTAATCCATTTTAGGTCTTTAAAGAAATGATTAAAATTCTTTTCAAACTTATCCAAAACCAATTGAAATGCATCTACATTTTGTTCACACAAAGCATGAAAATGAAAACCATCTATAATATCAGGTAAGGCATTTTTAAATTCACTTTTAATGATACCCAGCCTACTATTTGGAGCACAAGGATTATATAAATTACCATCTACAGTCGAGCATTCAGGGTTGATACGAAGTCCTACACTATTATGAGGTTTTATTTTATTTTTATAGAAATTAAGTTGACTAAAAGAATTGAAAACTATATGATTAGATATACGGCTTATTTCTTCAAATTCATTGGGTTTAAATGCAGGAGAATAGGTGTGTATTTCACCACCAAATTCTTCTTTTGCTAATATAGCTTCATTTAATCCACTGGCACAACAACCTTTAAGATATTTCCTACAAATATCAAAAGTTGAGTACATAGCAAAACCCTTTAAAGCCAATAAAATTGTTACATCAGATTCTTTTTGTATAGATTCAATGAGCATCAGATTCTTTTCCAACTTCCCCTCATCACATACAAAACAAGGGCTATTACTGGTGTTAGAACTCAAATCCACCGCCACTTCCTTTGTTCATGCTTTCATATACTATTTGTATATATTTATCTCTTATAGTACAATTTAATAGTTTTTCACATTTCATGCAGGAATCTAAACGATGGTCAACTTGGCATTGTTTTAAAAGTACAATTTCGCTATCTAGCATAATTTGCCATTTGTCTTTTGTTATTTCTGTATTTTTCATAAATTATTTATAGGCTTTTAAGACTCTGCTGATTTCATTATTACTACCAAAAAAGCAAGGTGAAGTATCATGAATATGTCTTGTAGGAATATCTAAAACTCTTGATTTTCCGTCAGTAGCTCCACCTCCAGCTGTTTCGAAAATATGTGCAAAAGGAAAAACTTCAAATAACTGTCTAAGTTTACCCTCTGGTTTATCGCTAGCTGCTGGATATGAAAATAAACCACCACCTCTTACTAAAATATGGTGTAAATCAGGCACCATACCTCCACTATATGTAAGTTCATACTTCTCTTCAAACATTTTATCTATCATCTCTTTGTGATGAGGATACCAACATTTTTGTGTTGAGCCTGGTGAGTTTAAATTCCCAGATTTGTTCATCTTTATATCCTTCACATAATAAAAATCTTCATTTTTCATTCTATAAAGTTCTACTGATTTACCATCACATATAATCATTTCAATTCTTGGGCCGAAAACGACATAAATTGAAGCAACAATATTATTTCCAGTAAAATCATTTTGGTATATTCCATAAATAGAACCTACAGAAAGATTTACATCAACTAGACTACTTCCGTCAAGTGGGTCATACGCAATTAAATATTCAGCATCTTCATTTATCTCTACAATATATTCTTGCTCTTCACTTACTATTCTCTTAACAGATTTTAACTTTTTAAAATTTTTTTCTATTATCTTATCACTAATAATATCGAGTTTTAATTGGGTATCACCTGTTGAGTTTTGCTCTTTACTTTTACCCATATCACCTAGTGAAATTATTTTTTGTATTTCTATTGTAGATATTTTTATTGATTCTATTATTTCTTTCATATGGCATCCTTATACTTCTTTTGCATATTTATATTCAGTAAAATAAATTTTCAATTATATTTATGAATATAACTATATCTAACTATGCATTTATATTTTAACAAATCTACTTTTAAAGGTACATTTTTTACATAACTCTTCAACTGCTATATTATTTTTAAAGCCTTCAACTATATCAAGTGCTTTTTTAGAAAATAATATATTTTTTAAATTACTTGTGTGCAGGTTTCCAAGGTCAATGATTCCAAAACTGTCTAAACAACAAGGGACTATTGTACCATTTGCCAAAATAGCAATTTGAGATGATAATCCATGGCAGTAAGCATTTGATTCTTCTGTGTCATGCAAAGAAGGCCATTTAAAATACTTATCAAAATCAATTAAAATTTGATTATCTAATCTTTTGGATTTCGTGTAGTCAATGTTGGATAAATCAATATTGAATTTTTTTGAGAGTTCAGAAAATATTTTAT
>CAWVZX010000074.1:0-6269 GCA_963934755.1 uncultured Arcobacteraceae bacterium
GTATATCGAGGACAAGGTGTTAATATTGCTGATAAACATATTGAAGTTATTTTGTCTCAAATGCTAAGACAAGTTAGTATTGTTGACGCTGGGAATACTAAGTTTGTTGTTGGGGATATGATTTCAAAAAGAAGATTTAACGCTGAAAATGAAAGAATTCTAGGTATGGGTGGTGAGCCAGCTATTGCTGATCCAGTTTTGCTAGGTATTACTAGAGCAGCTGTAACATCTGATAGTATTATCTCTTCTGCTTCATTCCAAGAAACTACAAAAGTTTTAACTGAAGCAGCAATTAGTGCTAAAATGGATTTATTAACAGATCTTAAAGAAAATGTAGTGATTGGTAGAACCATTCCTGTTGGAACTGGTCTATACAGAAACAAAAGAATAAAGTTATCTGCAAAAGAATCATAAAATAGAGTTTTAAACTCTATTTTGCATTAAAATGTAAAATAGTATTTTTTTCTAAATTCCACATTACCTTTTTAACTTACTAGTATATTAAGGAACCAGTATTTTTTCTAATATCTTTTGAATAATTTGATCTGTATTTACATCTTGTACCATTGCTTCATAACTTAATATAATCCTATGTCGCAGTACATCTTTAATACATAAAGAAATATCTAAAGGACTTACATAGTCATTTCCTCTTAAGTATGCTCTTGCTTTAACAGCCTTAAACATATCGATAGTTGCCCGTGGACTAGCACCAAATTCTATATAATCTTTTATTTCATCTAATCCATAATTTTCTGGCTCTCTAGTAGCAAAAATTATATCAACAATATATTTTTCAAGTTCCTTATCAATATGGATATTTTTAATTTCATTTTTAATAAATTCAAGGTCATTTTTATTTAAAATTTTTGAAATAGCCTCAAAAGAAGAAAAAGCTGCTTTTGATGCTATTTCATATTCTTCTTCTTTTGTATTGTAGCCCACAATGATTTTAAACATAAACCTATCTAGTTGTGCCTCAGGAAGATTATATGCACCTTCTTGTTCTACTGGGTTTTGTGTTGCTAAAACTAAGAAAGGATTCTCTATCTTATACGTAGTATCACCTATTGTCACTTGCTTTTCTTGCATAACTTCTAATAATGCTGATTGTACTTTAGCAGGAGCTCTATTTATCTCATCTGCTAATAACAAATTTGTAAATATAGGTCCTTTTTTGATTTTGAAGTCACCACTTTTCATATCATAAATTTGTGCACCAATAATATCTGATGGTAATAAATCCGGAGTAAATTGCACTCTCTTGAATTCAAGATTTAGGGCTTGCGAAACAGCATTTATAGTGGTTGTTTTAGCAAGTCCAGGTACACCTTCTAACAAAATATGACCATTTGTAAATAGACCTATTAATAGAGCATCAATCATGTTTGTTTGACCTATTACTTGTTTTGATATTTCTTTTTTTAGTTTTTCAATTTTAGTTTTCATTTATTATCTTTTTATTTTTTACTATTATAGTAAAAAAGAGGTTTATTGTATATAATAAAATAAAAAGAATGAATCAGATAGTCCATTCTTTTTATTTATTCAATAGTAATATTATATAATTATGAACTATAAAATAATACAAAGAAGAAATATAAAATTTATAGATTTTGAAAAATTATTATTTGATACAAACATTAGCTTACCTGAAGTGAGTAAACTAGTAAAAGTAAGTGAAAAGAATCTTTAATCATATAAAAAAGAAGAAGTACCTGTAGCTATTACTGTTAGAGTAAAATGTTTCGCGCAAATGTACCTAGTACTTAGTTTTTTCCTAAATTTTAAATAAATTATGATATAATCCTAATAAACTATTCAAAATATATCAAAAAAGGCAATCTAATTATATGGAAGAAACACAACAATCTGACAATGCTAGTTCAGAAACTTCATCAGCTCACAAAAAAACTACCAAAAAATCAATTAATCCAAATAGCAAAAAGACAAGAACACATGTACCAGTTAAAGGTTTAACGATTGATCAATTACGGGGTAAGAATACTCTAGAACTTATAGAAGCAGGAAAAGAACTTAATATTGAAAATCCACAAGAATTGCAGAGACAAGATTTGATTTTTGCTATTTTAGAAGCTCAAACAGTTGCTGGAGGATATATTTTATTTACTGGTATTTTAGATATTAAGGATGCAGGATTTGGTTTTCTTCGACCTTTTGATGGAAAATTTAGTGATTCTTATAGTGATTCTTATGTTAGTGCAACGCAAATCAAAAGATTCGCATTAAGAAGTGGAGATATTGTTTCTGGACAAGTACGACCACCATCTAAAGAGAGTGAAAAATATTATGCTTTATTGAAAATTGAAGCAATTAATTATTTACCTGTTAATGAGTCAAAACATAGACCTTTGTTTGACAACCTTACTCCTCTTTACTCAACAGAAAAATTTCAATTTGAATATGATCCTGCAAAATTAACTGGACGGATTATAGACATGTTTGCTCCAATGGGAAAAGGACAAAGAGGTCTGATTGTAGCACAGCCAAAATCTGGGAAAACTGAATTATTAAAAGAGATCGCTCATGGTATTAGTAAAAATAATCCAGAAGTTACACTTATGGTACTTTTAGTAGATGAAAGACCAGAGGAAGTGACAGATATGCAACGAAGTGTAAAAGGTGAAGTTTATAGTTCTACATTTGATTTACCAGCAGCAAACCACATCAAAGTAGCAGAAATGGTAATAAATAAAGCAAAAAGAGAAGTTGAAATGGGTAAAGATGTTGTTATTTTACTTGATTCTATTACTAGACTTGCTCGTGCTTATAATACTGTTACTCCATCATCTGGAAAAGTTTTAAGTGGGGGTGTTGATGCAAATGCATTACATAAACCAAAAAGGTTTTTTGGAGCGGCTAGAAATATAGAAGAAGGCGGTAGTTTAACTATTATTGCAACTACATTAGTTGAAACTGGCTCTAAAATGGATGAAGTTATTTTTGAAGAGTTTAAAGGAACAGGAAATAGTGAAGTTGTATTAAGTAGAAAAGCAGCAGAGCGACGAGTTTTTCCGGCTATGAATATTATAAAATCTGGTACAAGAAAAGAAGAACTTCTTTTACATCCAGAAGAATTACAAAAAATATGGATATTAAGAAATGCTATGGCAGAGATGGATGAAGTTGAATCGTTAAAATTCTTATATAAAAAAATGAAAGAGACAAAATCTAACGCAGAATTTTTAGTCTCAATGAACGGATAAAATTCAATATGAAATTTAATAATTTATCACATGAAGAAAAATTAGAAACACAAAAAGAAGTTTTTAAATGTATGGATAGTATTGGAGGTAGAAATCATTTTTTAGGAATGATTGAAGACGTAAAAGAATCTTTGCAACATCCTTTAATAAATAAAACTTCAAAATATCATTATAGCAACGGAACAATAAACTGGAAAAAACAAATTTTTAAAGAAAAAATTGTAGCATTAAAAACTATGTTTATACAGCATTCGGATAATAATATTTTAACAATAAAAAATGAAAAATTAAATAAAGAGATTGGAAATTGTTTAAAAACACTTGGAAAATTAGAATTTAAAATTATCTCAAATGAGGGATCAGAATTTACATTTGTACCATTTATTACAATCAGTGAAAGTAATGTAGAAGCTAGTCCATTATTCCAAATTATTTTTTTTGATAGTATTAACAATACAAAAAGAATTTTAGATTATAAATAACAAATAGGAATATTATGAAAGCAGGGGTTTTTGATAGTGGGATAGGTGGTTTGACTGTTGTAAAATCACTTTTAGAAAATAATATTTTTGAAGAAATAATATATTTTGGTGATACTGCTCGAGTTCCTTATGGTAATAAAGATAAAAATACAATAATTAGATATTCCCTAGAAGCATTAGAATTTTTTAATAACTTTGATTTAGATATTTTAATTGTGGCGTGTAATAGTGTAAGTTCTTATGCATTAAATGAAATCAGAGAAAATACTAGTATTCCAGTAGTTGGTGTTATTGAATCTGGTATAAAAGCTTTGGAAAATAAAGTTCAAGATAAATCAACGAATATTTTAGTTATTGGTACTAAAGCAACGATAAATTCAAAAAAATATGAAAATGCATTAAGAAAATTATCATATAATCATGTAAAGTCTATATCCACAGGACTATTTGTATCTATTGTAGAAGAGGGATTATTTGAAGGTGAATTACTAGATTCTATAATAAAGCATTATTTTGGAAATTTGGAAAGTATAGATGCTGTAATACTCGGATGCACTCATTTCCCTTTAATCGAAGATAAAATTTCTGCTTTCTTAAATGGTGCTATTACGATTCATAGTGGTGAGGCAATAGTTGATTTTCTAAAATCAGAGTATAATTGTAATAATCAATTTGAAAAAACATCAATCAAATTTTTTGCATCAGAAAATCCTAAAGGATTAAAAAAAGTTGCAAAACAATGGCTTAAGGATTTAATCTAATGGAAAATAATATATCAAATACGAGACAAGTATTAGCTTTAAAATATAGACCTAAAAGATTTGAAGACTTAATAGGACAAGATTCTATATCTACAACACTATCTTTAGCCCTAGACACAAATAGATTATCGCATGCATATTTATTAAGTGGATTAAGAGGAAGTGGGAAAACTTCAACTGCCAGAATAATGGCCAAAGCTTTAGTATGTGAGAATGGACCAACATCTAAACCTTGTGAAGTATGTAAAAGTTGCATAAGCACAAATGAAAATAGACATCTTGACATTATCGAGATGGATGCTGCATCAAATCGTGGAATAGATGATATTAAAGATTTGATAGAACACACAAAATATAAACCAACAAGTGCAAAATACAAAGTTTTTATAATTGATGAAGTCCATATGTTAACAACACAAGCTTTTAATGCACTATTAAAGACATTAGAAGAGCCACCTATTTTTGTAAAATTTATTTTAGCTACAACAGATCCTTTAAAGTTACCTGCTACAATACTTAGCCGTACGCAACATTTTAGATTTAAAAAAATCTCAGATAAAAATATAATTCATCATTTAAGTCACATTTTAAATATAGAAGATATCCAGTTTGAGATATCTGCCTTAGCTATTTTGACAAGAGCAGGACAAGGAAGTTTGAGGGATACATTAACCTTATTGGATCAGGCTATTATATATTCTAAAGGTATAATTACACTATCTAAAGTTACCGATATGTTAGGTATGGTCGATCCTTTGTTTATGGATAATATGTTTGATATACTTTTAAAAAAAAGGGATATTAGACCAATTATTGAATCTCTTGAGAATTATGAAGTTGGTCAAGTTTTAGATGAAATCAGTATATTTTTAAAAAATAAAATGTTGTTAAATGACATCAAATTTGAATTGTATCTATTTGATAGATTTTTTAGAATTATTGCTGATTCCAAACAATTATTAAATATGAATAGCGATAGTGGATTTGTTTTAATTTTAACATTATCAAAGATGATAGAAGCTGTAAATTTAAAAACAATTGATGAAGTAATACAAGAAGTTAAAAGTATAATTATTGAAGATAAAATTGAATCAGTTGCAATAGACAATACTATTGTAGAACCTAGTGATATAAAAATAGAAAACGAATATAAAGCAAAAAATGATAATAAAGAAAATATTGTAGAAGATGAAGCTCAAATTAAATATAAAAAACTTATAGAGATAATTTATGATAAAAGTTATGAAGTAGGTGAGTGCTTTGAAAAAAGTTTTACATTTTCTTCGTATTTGGACAATGTCTTAAAAATTAATAGTACAGCTCAGGGTGAATGTAAATCTAAATTATTTAAAAATTTTTCAAATATAAAATTATTTGTAGCGGAAGTATACGGTGAAAATACACAAATTGATTTCGAAAAAATTCACATAAAAGAAGACAAGGAAGAGACTAGAACAATACAGCCTTCAGTAGCAACTAGTCAACTAGAAAGAAAAGTAGAAATTCCTTCTGAGCAGGTTTCAAGTTGTGTTTCGAGTATGAGTTTGGTTAAAAACCCAAATTTATCACAAAAAGATTTGAATATTAATGATGTGTTAAATTCAAAAATGGTAAATACTGCAATGAAATTATTTCAGTCTCCCCATTCCCCTCGTATAAAAAGCAAAATATAATTAATGTATTAAAGCCTACACTAATAGGCTTTAATACTCTTATAAGATAAAACAATACTTTCAAAGCACTCAATTCCAAAATTTAAGCAAATCCAAAGCAAAACACCTTGACAAAGAGATTAAAAT
>CAWVZX010000075.1:0-6248 GCA_963934755.1 uncultured Arcobacteraceae bacterium
TTTGTAAATGACTTATTAGCTCGACTTTTATCTATTATACTTTTAAATCTGCTGACAAAATGCCGTATTTGCTTCCTTGTATCTTTTGATAAGTTAATTCTTTTACTATATCACCTTTATTCGTTTTTTCTTCTTTCTTATCTTCTAATACACCAAATACACTATTGAAAAAGTTTGCCTTTTTTTCAAAATCAACATTTTTTATTTCTATCTCTTTAATTAATGTATTACTTAATCTAAAATCTTTCTCAATATTGTATCTTTAATTATTAGTTTTCTTATTGTTAGTATTTATCATTATATTTATCTTGTTTATTTATAATAAACTCATTAATTTCTCCACCAAAAATTTTAAATTCTCTAGTAATATTCTTATAGTAAACATATAAATCAACTGTTAAAGTAAATTCGAGTAAAATCTGCTTTATGAATATTGATAATATAAGAGAAGAAAGAGCAAAATGGCTTAAATGGAAAAATATAGTTCCCATGAGAGAAGCTCTTACAAATATACAAACTATAAATACTGATAATTTAAACATATCCTATGATGACTGGGTGAGCATTGGAGATAAATCGGATACAACAACAGAACAACAAACACTCTTAGAAGAAAATGCAAAAGCATTAATTCCTTGGAGAAAAGGTCCTTTTTCTTTATGTGGTTTAGATATAGATAGTGAATGGCGAAGTAATCTAAAATATAATCTACTCAAAAAACATTTAAATATAAAAGATAAAATAGTAGCAGATGTAGGATGTAACAATGGATACTATATGTTTAGGATGCTTAAAGAAGAACCAAAAAGATTAGTTGGTTTTGATCCATCTGCTCTATTTAAAACTCAGTTTGATGTCGTCAATCATTTTGTAAAAAGTGATATAATATATGAACTTTTAGGTGTAGAGCATCTGGAGTTTTATGAACACAAATTTGATATGATTTTTATGCTGGGTGTTTTATATCATAGAAGTGATCCCATAGCTTCTTTAAAATCTTTAAATAGAGCCTTAAATCCAAATGGTAAAATCATAGTAGATAGTTTCATCATAGATGGGGAAGATGAAGTGGCACTTTTTCCAGAGTCACGATATGCGATGATTCCAAATGTGTATTTTCTTCCTACAGTGAACTGTTTTAAAAATTGGCTTAAACGCGCTGGTTTTGTGGACATCGAACTCATAGAGATAACTACAACAGATGAGAAAGAACAAAGGGTTACTCCATGGACTTTTGGTATGAGTCTAGATGACTTTAGAGATTCTATTGACCCCACTAAAACGATTGAGGGTTACCCAGCTCCTAAACGAGCATATTTAAAAGCAAGAAAGAAACAATAATTATGATATATGACCTAATAGTAGTTGGCTCAGGAGCTGCTGGATTAGCAGGAGCTATTAAAGCTGGACGCAATGGAAAAAAAGTTTTAATACTTGAAAAATTATCTCAAATAGCTACAAAACTAAAAGCAACCGGTGGGGGAAGATGTAATCTAAGTAACACATTAGATAAGACTTCATTTATGCAATCATTTGGTAAAAATGGACGATTTATGACTACGGCTATAAATAAAATGAATCACGAAGATTTAATGAGTTTTTTTACAAGTTTAAATCTAGAAACGCATATACCAGATGGGTTTAGAATATTTCCAGTAACACATAGTTCCACGACAGTTATCAAGGCACTCTACGATGAACTGCAAAGACTTGATATAGAAGTTATTTGTGATGAGAAAGTTGAAGACATTGTAACGCATGATAATGCAGTAACTCAAATAAAAACACAAAAAAACAGCTATATAAGTAAAAATATTCTTTTAGCAACAGGGGGAATGGGTTATCCTAAAATGGGAGCAACTGGCGATGGTTTTGAAATAGTAAAGAAGTTAGGTCATACAGTTACGAAACTATATCCAGCTATGATGCCCTTAGCTACAAAAGAAACTTGGCAAGGAAATTGTAGAGCAGATACTATTTCAAAAGTTACTATCAAAGTAAATATCCCCAATAATAATAAACTCAAAAAACTTACGGCAATGGGTGATTTGATTTTTACACCTACTGGGCTTAGAGGTCCTGTTATTTTGGATTTTGCTAGAGAAATTACACCTTTTTTAGATGAGTATAATGAAGTACCTATTTTAATCAATCTTACTCATGGTATGAATGAAGATGAAATTATTAAAAAAATCAAAGAAAAAAGTATCCAAGAACCCAACAAAAGTATAGTAGAAGTTTTATCTTTTATACTTCCAATTTCAGTTGCAAATGAACTCTGTAAAATCTGTGAAATAGATGTGAATTTAAATTATAAAAGTATTATTGGTAAGGCAAAAAATAAGCTCATAAAACTATTGGCTTGGACACCATTTACGATTACTGGACATGATGGATTTAATAAGGCGATGATAACACGAGGTGGAATCCTTTTAAAAGAAATTGATCCAAATACAATGCAAAGTAAAATTATAAAAGGCTTGTATTTCGCTGGTGAAATAGTAGATATAGATGGTCCATGTGGAGGATATAATTTACAATGGTCGTTTTCAAGTGGTTCTTTAGCTGGCGAACTTTTGCTTAACTTATAATATTAATAAACACAATTGATCTCTAGAGTTTAGGAAACTATTTATCTTCTTTAATAATATTTTAACTCAAATTATGAGACAATCACGAATATATTTAATATAAAAAAATGAAAACGGAGAAAAAATGAAAGCATCTGACTTATTTGTTAAAGCCTTAGAAAACGAAAATGTAGAATATATTTTTGGAATACCAGGAGAGGAAAATCTTGATTTTCTAGAATCACTAAGAACATCTAAAATCAAATTAATTTTAACAAGACATGAACAAGGTGCCGGTTTTATGGCTGCAACATATGGAAGATTAACAGGAAAAGTTGGAGTTTGTATTTCTACTCTAGGCCCTGGAGCTACTAATTTTGCTACATCTGCTGCTTATGCACAACTTGGTGCTATGCCAATGTTAATGATCACTGGTCAAAAACCAATCAAAAAATCAAAGCAAGGTAGATTTCAAATCATTGATATCGTTGGTATGATGAAACCTATGACTAAATATGCTAAAACAGTTGTAAATGGTAATAATATTCCATCTATGGTTAGAGAAGCATTTAAAGTTGCTACGACTGAAAGACCGGGTGCTGTACATATAGAACTACCAGAAGATATAGCTGATGAAGAAGTAGATTTAAATTTATATCCTGTTCGAGAATTTAATTACCCTACTGCAAATGTAAAATCTATCGCTGATGCTGTTACAATGATTGAAAAAGCAGAAAGACCATTATTATTAATTGGTGCTGCTGCTAATAGAGGTGATATTAGTGAAGCTTTAACAAGTTTTGTAAATAAAAATGCTATACCATTTTTTGCTACACAAATGGGAAAAGGTGTTATTGATGAAAATCATGAATTATGTTTATCAACTGCTGCATTATCTCAAGATGACTTCATACATTGTGCAATTGACAGAGCCGATTTAATTATTAATGTTGGACATGATGTTATTGAAAAACCACCATTTTTTATGGAAAATAAAGAGGGAGCTACTAAAGTAATTCACTTAAACTTTTTCCCATCAGAAGTTGATGATACATATTTCCCACAATTAGATGTAGTAGGTGATATTGCTACAAGTGTTGAGGCATTAACAGAAGCTTTAACTCCACAATCGCACTGGGATTTTGATTACTATGCTAGATTAGCTGTAGAAATTAGAACAAGATTATCTAAATACTTTGGTGACACTAGATTTCCAATCTTACCACAAAAAGCAGTTAGAACTATTAGAGAAATTCTAGATCCTAAAGATATCGTTACTCTTGATAATGGAATTTATAAAATTTGGTTTGCAAGAAACTATAGATGTGCTCACCCAAATACATTATTATTAGATAATGCACTTGCTACTATGGGAGCAGGATTACCTTCTGCTATGGCTGCTAAAATGGTACATCCAGAACAAAAAGTTGTTGCAGTATGTGGTGATGGTGGATTTATGATGAATTCACAAGAGATGGAAACTGCTGTTAGACTTGGATTAGACTTAACTGTTATTATTTTAAATGATAACTCATACGGTATGATTAAATGGAAACAAGCTGCAATGGGATTTGATAACTATGGACTAGATTTAGGTAACCCTGATTTTGTTAAATATGCGGAAGCTTATGGTGCAAGTGGTCATAGACCAACATCATGTGAAGACTTTACTGAAATCTTAGAAAAATGTGTTAATAGTAAAGGTATTCACCTTATTGATTTAGCTGTTGATTATTCTTTAAATCATGCAATTTTAAATGATTTATTAGCTAATAAAAAATGTATAATATAAATAAATAAAGGAAAAAAATGAGTACAATTGAAGTTACATCACCATTTGACAATAAAGTAGTAGGAACAGTTCCTTTTTCAAATGTAGAAGAAGTAAAAGATGCTATAAATTTAGCACATACAACATTTTATGATCACGAAAATGCTCTTCCAAAATACAAAAGAGTTGAAATTTTAGAAAAAGTTGCAGAAATTATGAGTTCACAAATTGAAGAACTAACAATTCTTTGTGCATCCGAGGGTGGAAAACCATATCTAGATTCTAAAGTAGAAGTAAATAGAGCAATCAATGGTGTAAAACTTTCAATTGAAGCATTAAGTTCTTTCGAAGGTAAAGAAATTGCAATGGGTCATACTGCATCAAGTGCAAATAGAATGGCATATACATTTAAAGAACCTATTGGTGTTGTTGCTGCAGTTTCTGCATTTAATCACCCATTTAATTTAGCTGTTCATCAAGTAATACCTGCTATTGCAGTAGGTTGTTCAGTTATTATAAAACCTGCAACTCAAACACCTATGTCAGCTGTAAAACTTATAGAAATTTTAGCAGAAGCTGGTCTTCCTAAAGGTTGGGCACAAGCTGTTGTATGTGGTAGAGAAGCGGGTGAATTATTAGCAACATCTCCAAAAATTAATTTCTTAACATTTATTGGTTCTGGTACAGTTGGTTGGTACTTAAACTCGAAAGTAGCACATGGTACTAGAGTTGCATTAGAACATGGTGGAGTTGCTCCTGTTATTGTTGAAGCCGATGCTGATATTGATGCGATGATTCCAGACTTAGGAAAAGGTGGTTTTTATCATGCTGGTCAAGTTTGTGTATCTGTTCAAAGAATATTTGTACACGAATCAGTTTGTGATGAAGTAGCTACAAAATTATGTAATTATGCATCTAAATTAGTTGTAGGAGATCAACTGAATCCTAAAACTGAAGTTGGTCCATTAATTAATAATAATGAAGTTAATAGAGTTGAAGAATGGGTTAATGAGGCTGTAACAAAAGGTGGGAAAATATTAACTGGTGGAAGCAGAATCTCTGCCTCTTGTTTTCAACCAACAGTTATTTTAAATCCTGCTGCTGATGCTTTAGTTTCGACTAAAGAAGTATTTGGACCTGTTGTTTGTATTTACCCTTACTCAGATATTGAAGAAGCATTCACAAGAGCAAATTCTTTAGAAGTTTCTTTCCAAGCTGCAGTTTTCACTAAAAATATTGATACTGCTTTAAAAGCTGTTAAAAGATTAAGTGGTACTGCTGTTATGGTTAATGATCATACTGCATTTAGAGTTGATTGGATGCCATTTGGAGGAGCTAATGCTTCTGGACTTGGTATGGGTGGAATTCACCATTCTATGTTAGAAATGAGTAAAGAAAAATTAATGGTTATAAAATCCCCAGTTTTATAATTTTAAATAAGTGAGAATAACTTCTCATTACTCTTTAAAAAGCCAAGATTTAATTATCTTGGTTTTTTTTATTTAATATCTATATTATTAGATATAATACAAAATGAAAAAAAATGAACTACTCACAAAAGATATTAAATTACTTATAAAACAAATTGCCATTCCTTCTAGTATTGGTATGTTTTTTAATACCATGTATAATGTAGTAGATACCTTTTATGTAGGAATGATATCAACAATAGCCATAACAGCACTATCATATAGTTTTATAGTCTTTTTCATGATACTGTCTATAAGTTTTGGCTTATCTTCTGCCATAACTGCACATGTAGGACACAGTCTTGGAAAACATAAAGAGAAATTAGCAAAAATATTTGTTATTCATGGAATAACATATATTGGCATTGTATCTATTTTTCTTTCTACATTAGGATATATATTTTTAGAAGATATATTTAGACTAATGGGAGCTAAGGA
>CAWVZX010000076.1:0-6186 GCA_963934755.1 uncultured Arcobacteraceae bacterium
TTTAGATGTCCTATTTTTATTTTATTATTATGATAATTTTTTTCTAAAATTTTAATCAAAGGATGAGAAAAACTATCAACTTTGTCTTCAAAACTTTTATGTATTGAGAGATACTGCACTGTCATCGCATTTTTATCTTTTAAACCAGCATAACCTATGTCTCTATTTTTACAACCAATAGAGTCTGAAATAATTTGCAAAGCATCCCATGTAGTTAAATCTTTTTTCCTTATTTTTAAAATGAGATGTTCACCTTCACCACTAAACTCATATAAAGGTACTTCTGTAACTACAAAATCATCTTTGCTTTGCTTAAAGTAAACATCAATTTGGCTATGGTTTAAATAGTGTTGTTTTATCATATATTACTCTTTCTTTTTTAATTTAATTTATATTTTGTATACTATTCAAAATGATGACTTTTGCAGTCACATTTATATTTTCCATTTGAAGTTTTAGCAAAAATGTTTAATGATATGTCATATTTTTTTGCTATTTTTATAATTGTTTTTACTTTTTTAGGATCAAATGTAAATAATATTTCATACTCTTCACCACTACATCCTACTTCTTTTGTAATCGTATCAAAAAAATCAAAGCCTATATTATTGGACTGACTGAGTCTTTCTAATTCAAAAAATAATCCATCCGATATATCCAATGCACTATTTATATAAGGTGCGATTTCATAAAAAAACTTATCATTTAATTTTGGTTTGATAAATTTAGAATTTTTTTTAATTTTTTTACCACAATGCAAACGATCCAAATCTTTTTTTACGCTTCCTAACTTCCCTGTATAGCATACAAAATCACCCTCTTTTGTACCTGTGCGATACACTGCTTTGTTAGTTGTAGAAATAATAGTTATGGAAATATCAAGTTTATTGTTTGAAATTGTATCTCCGCCAATTATCTCTATATTAAACTTTTTTGCAATTTTTTTAAAACCAGAGGCTAACTCAAGTAAATCTTTTGTAGTAAATGATGGAGGAATAGCCACACTTAAAAGTGCATATTTAGGCACTGCATTCATAACTATAGCATCACTTATATTTACTAGCATGGCTTTGCTTGCAATTTGTTCTAAAGTCATCCACTCTTTTTTGAAATGTACATTTTCAAAAAAAGCATCCATACTATAAACATATTTTCCTATTACAGCCCCATCATCGCCTACAAATTTTGAATGTTTAAATTGCTGTATAAAATAGTTTTCTTTATTAATTTTGTCGCTCATAAAGTGAATTATAGCATTTTAAAGATATAATGATAACTATTTTTAAAAAAAGGATGAATAAGTTGGATTATTTAAAAGTAATTGGAAAACAAAATCTACAAGGTAGTGTAAAAATCAGTGGGGCTAAAAATGCAGCTTTACCTCTTTTGGCATCTACAATTTTATCTTCAAATAAAATAAATATATCAAATCTTCCCGAAGTAGTAGATATAAATACTTTGCTTCAATTACTCGAAATGTTAGGGTCAAGTTATCAAAAAAATCAAAAAATTTTAACTATTGATTCTAAAACTGTAAATAAAACAAAAGCTACTTATGATATTGTGAAAACTATGAGAGCTTCTATCTTAGTACTTGGTCCATTATTGGCTCGATTTGGACATTGTGAAGTTTCGCTTCCAGGTGGTTGTGCAATTGGACAACGACCCGTTGATTTACACCTCAAAGCTTTAGAACAAATGGGTGCAACTATTGAGATCAAAAATGGTTATATTCAAGCAAAAGCTCCGAATGGTTTACATGGTGCAACTATTGTTTTTGACATGATAACAGTAACTGGTACTGAAAATATTATTATGGCGGCTGCCTTAGCAAATGGAACTACAAAAATTATAAATGCTGCGAAAGAACCTGAAGTTATACAGCTATGCGATATATTAAAAGATGCTGGCGTTGATATTCAAGGAATTGGAACAAATACAATTATTATTGTAGGTTCAAATCAAAAACTTTTACCTTTTAAAGATTTTAAAATTATCCCAGATAGAATAGAAGCAGGAACATATCTTTGTGCTGGAGCTATTACAAATAATAAACTAAAAGTTGAAAATGTAGAGCCTAAGCATTTAGATGCGGTATTAGCAAAATTTGAAGAGATGGGCTTTGGAATATTAAAAGATGAAACTAGCATCACAATATTACCTACAAATAAAGTAAATTCTGTAAATATAACAACAACAGAATATCCAGGATTTCCTACAGATATGCAAGCGCAGTTTATGGCACTAGCTACTATGGTAAGTGGTGTTAGTATTATAGATGAGAAATTATTTGAAAATAGATTTATGCATGTGAGCGAATTAATAAGAATGGGTGCAGACATTACTCTAAATGGAACGACAGCAACAATAATAGGAACACCAAATAAGCTTTTAGGAACAGATGTTATGGCTACGGATTTAAGAGCTAGTAGCGCATTGGTACTAGCGGGACTAGTAGCAGATGGGGAAACAAGTGTTCACAGAATTTATCATTTAGATAGAGGATACGATAAACTCGAAAAAAAATTAGGTGCATTAGGTGCAAATATTATAAGAGATAAGGAAGTTTAAATATTATGAGACATTTTTTAACATTAAAAGACTTTACTCAAGATGAATTAATAGAGATCAATGAATTAGCTATTAGTATAAAGAAAGAAACTAAAGAAAAAGTATTTAAAAAGTATATGCCCAGTAAAACATTAGGTATGATTTTTGAAAAGAGTAGTACAAGAACACGAGTTAGTTTTGAAACAGGTATATATCAGTTAGGTGGTGTAGGACTATTTTTAAGTTCAAATGATATTCAACTAGGTCGTGGTGAGCCTATATCTGATACAAGCCGTGTTATTAGTAGTATGGTAGATATGATTATGATAAGAAATGATTCTCAAAAAGAACTTGAAGAGTTTGCTTCTTATTCAAAAGTACCTGTAATAAATGGTCTTACTGATAAATTTCATCCCGTACAACTCATGGCTGATTATCTGACTATTTGCGAATGTGGTTTAAAAAATAACATAATAGCTGCATATATTGGTGATGGAAATAATATGACACATTCATGGCTTATGTTAGCTGCTACTCTTGGTTTTGAACTTAGAGTTGCAACTCCTAAAGGATATGAAGCAGATAATGATATTTTAAAAGAAGCACTTAAAATAGCACAGAAGTCTGGAGCTAAAATCATCATCACCAATGAGCCAACAGAAGCTATTAAAGATGCAACTGTAGTTACAACTGATACTTGGGTTTCGATGGGTCAAGAAGATGAAACAGAGAAACGAATAAAAGATTTTAAAGGTTTTATAATAGATTCAAAGATAATGAAATTAGCAAGCAATAAAGCAATTTTTCTACACTGTTTACCTGCTTATAGAGAATTTGAAGTAAGTACAGAAGTATTTGAAACATATGCTCAAAATATCTTTGCAGAAGCAGAAAATAGACTACATGCACAAAAAGCTATCATGGTATGGTTAGACAGAAAGAGAGATGAAAAATAAATGATAAACTTTAAAAAATTTGAAAAATATTCGCGACCAGGTCCTAGATATACAAGTTATCCAACTGCACCTGAGTTTAATACAGACTTCACTTTTGATGATTTAAAGGAAAAGTTTAAATCTCAAAGCGATGATAGACCTCTATCTCTTTATATTCATATTCCCTTTTGTAGAACTGCTTGTTATTTTTGTGGATGTAATGTGATATTTACAAGTAGAGATGAAAAAAAGACTAGATACATAGAATATTTAAAAAAAGAATTAAAAATATTAGCACAACATATCAATACCAATAGATTTGTAACTCAAATGCATTTTGGGGGAGGAACACCCACATATCTAGACCCTGAACAGTTAAAAGAAGTACTAGATAGTATAAAAGAAACTTTTCCTAACTTCACAGACGATGCAGAAATCTCTTGCGAAGTTGATCCTAGATATTTCAATCAAGGTCACATGGATGTTTTAAAAGAAGCTGGAACAAATAGACTTAGTTTTGGAGTTCAAGATTTAGATGAGCAGGTTCAAAAAACAATTCACAGAGTACAAGCTTTTGAAATGACTCAAGATGTTGTAACTATTGCTAGAAATGCAGGTATAAGATCAATAAATATTGATCTTATTTATGGATTACCACATCAAACAAAAGAAACTTTTGCTAGGACTATTCGAGATATCGTAAAATTAAATCCAGATAGACTGGCTGTATTTAACTACGCTCATGTTCCTTGGATGATGAAAACACAAAGAAAATTTGATGAAACAACATTTGCACCACCATCTACTAAACTAGAAATATTAAAAGATTGTATAGAATTCTTTGGTTCAGTTGGTTATAAAATGGTTGGTATGGATCACTTTGCTAAACCAGAAGATGAACTATTTAAAGCTATTGACAAAGGTGAACTTCATAGAAATTTTCAAGGATATACTACTAAAGGTGGAGCAGATTTAATAGGCATAGGTGTTACTTCAATTGGTGACGGTGTTGATTATTATGTGCAAAACTTTAAAGATTTAACAACTTATGAAGAGATTATAGACAAAGGTGAACTGCCTGTATTTAAAGGATATAAACTAAGCCAAGATGATATTTTAAGACAATTTGTTATCATGGAACTTATGTCAAATTTTAGTCTTGACATGAATAGAGTTGAAGAAAAATTCAAAATAAACTTTAAGGAATATTTTTCAGATGCACTAGAAACACTAGAAGAATTTATAGAAGCTGAACTAATAACAATAACTGAAAATAGGATACAAGTAAGCCAAACAGGTATGATGTTGATACGAAATATTGCTATGCCTTTTGACGCATATTTAAATAATATTCCAGAAGATAAAAGAAGATTTAGTAAAACGATATAAAAGTATTTTATCATTTATAATGCACTATTAAAAATTAACCAACATTTAGATACAATCGCATAATATATATAATTAATACAATTAAAAGGTAAAATATTGAGAACACATTATTGTACAAAAGTAACAGAAAAAAATATAGGCGAAACAGTAACTGTAGCTGGATGGGTAAATAGTAGAAGAGATCATGGTGGTCTTATATTTATAGATTTAAGGGACAAAGATGGCTTAGTTCAGCTTGTATGTGATCCTACTGATAACAAAGCTGCATGGGAAGTTGCTGAAGGTGTTAGAGATGAGTATGTTTTACTAGCAACTGGAACAGTTAGAGCCAGAGGTGAAGGTCTTGAAAATCCAAATCTGATCACAGGTAAAATAGAAATTGTTCTTGATAATTTAATTGTAGAAAATAAATCTAAACCAATGCCTTTTGATTTAAACGATGAAAAAGTAAATGAAGAAATCAAACTAAGAAATAGATTTCTAGAACTAAGAAGTAAAAAATCTTATGATATTTTTAAACTAAGATCAACAGCAAATATCGCTATAAGAAACTGTCTAAATGAGATGGATTTCTTAGATGTAGAAACTCCAATTTTAACAAAATCTACTCCAGAGGGAGCTAGAGACTATCTTGTACCAAGTAGAGTTCACAATGGTGAGTTTTATGCACTTCCTCAATCACCACAGTTATTTAAACAACTTTTAATGGTTGCTGGATTTGATAAATATTTCCAAATTGCTAAATGTTTTAGAGATGAAGATTTAAGAGCAGATAGACAACCAGAATTTACACAAATAGATGTAGAGATGTCATTTTGTACTCAAGAAGATGTCATCAAAGTAGCTGAGAAACTTATACATGATACATTTAAAGCTTGTGGGAAAGATATACCTAGAACTTTTGCTAGAATGACTTACAACGAAGCACAAGAAAACTATGGTTCTGACAAACCAGATATGAGATTTGATATGTCAATGGTAGAAGTAAGTGATATATTTGCTAATTCTACAAATGAGATTTTTGCAAATATTGCTGCTAATCCTATCAAAAATAGAATCAAAGCACTAAAATGTCCAAATGGAGATAATATCTTCTCAAAAAGACAAATGAAAGGTTTCGAAGAATATGTAAGAAAATTTGGAGCTCATGGCTTAGGTTATTTCCAAATGAAAGAAGATGGTCTAAAAGGTCCACTCACAAAATTTTTCTCAGAATCTGATTTGAGAGCTATCGTTGAAAGAACGAAACTAGATGTTGGGGATGTAGTATTCTTTGGTGCTGGTGATAAAAAAACTGTATGGGACTACATGG
>CAWVZX010000077.1:0-6124 GCA_963934755.1 uncultured Arcobacteraceae bacterium
CACTTGTAACATTTGGACGAGATTCATAAATTATACCAATTACTCCAATTGCAACAGAAACTTTTTCCATCTTTAAGCCATCTTCAGTAACCCAACCATCAAGAACACGACCAACAGGCTCTTTAAGTCCAGCAATTTCTTCAATCGCAACAGCCATTGCATCTATTCTACTCTCATCTAGAAGAAGTCTATCCATAAGAGCTGATGATAAATTACTTTTATTGCCAGCATCCATATCCAGAGAGTTAGAATCAATTAACAAAGAACTATTATCTCGTAAAGCCTTCGCCATCTCTTTTAATACTCTATTTTTCTCCCTACCACTTAGCATTGCTAAAACTCTACTTGAACTTTTAGCTTTTTGTAAAAACGCTTCCATAACTTATCCCTCTTTTATCATCGATATATTTTTTAATTTTGTCATTTTTATTTCCTTATATTGTATAATTAAATCTTTTTTTCTTTTGTTTCGTGCTTTCTAGTAAAAAGTGTACCTTTCTTGTGTATACCTTCTATTAAAAATTCTCTTGCAGATGTCAAATCAAAACCATTACACAAAAACATTTCTCTATTTTTATCCATAATATATTGAGCTGCTTTAAGTTTTGTCACGATACCACCAGTGGCGAATTTACTATTTGGAGTATGGCTTTGATTTAACTCTTCTTCGTCTAGTTTTGATACTATTTTTTTGATTTGTGCATTAGGATTGTCTTTAGGATTAGAATCATAATAACCATCAATATCACTTAATATTACAAGCATATCAGCTCCTGTGTAATATGCAACATGAGCAGATAGTTGATCATTGTCTCCAAATAATTGATCTGGAGTGGTTGAGATATCATTCTCGTTAACTATAGGTAAAATGTCATTTTTTAATGTTCTTTCTATAATCTCTTGAAAGATTTTAGTATGTACTCTCGAATCAAAATCTTCTTCTGTTAATAATATTTGAGAGATAGTTACATCATAAATATCAAATTTAGCTTTATAAGAACTCATCAGTATAGGCTGTCCCACAGAAGCTAATACTTTTTTACTAGTAGGCATACTTCTATTTAACTGAACTGCCGTATATCCAGCAGCTACGGCACCTGATGAGACCAAAATAACTTCATATGTCTTTCTGGCATCAACTATGAGGGAGACAAGATTTAACATCCTCTCCTTTGCTATAGATGCTGTTTCAGTTAAAACACTACTTCCTACTTTGATAACTATTCTTTTCAATTTTTTTTCCTTTTCTTTTCAATTTCTATCTATAAACTTAAAATTCCTCTAAAGTTAAACCTTGAATCCCTAAATTACCATATCTATGATAACTATTTGAGATACTTTGCTCTATAAAATAGTGCATTAATTCTAAACGACCATGTGAAACAAATGGATCGCTTGCTATATATATCGCTTTACTTGCAACCTGTTTGTAGATATTTTGTGTTACATTATCTGGATGCAAAAATCTAATTCTTTGAACCTTAGTCATCATCTCGATGAGTTCATCTTCAGTACCTCTACTTATACTATCCTCTTTACCTATAAATGAAGTTTGTTTTGATTCTAACCAAATAAATTCAGCTTTTTTACTCTTCTTAGGTATAGAGATATGAATCCTTGCACCAATCATCTTAATTGCCATAATAGTAGTTAAAATCTCATCTAGTGCATCATTCTCTTCTACTCTTAAAAGTACACTTTCAACTGGAAGATATCGGATATTATTACTCTCACCTCTTATGTGTGAATAATCATGCTCTTTTAAAAACTCAACTTCATGCCAATGTGTAAAGTGACAGATATGACGAAGTGATAACTCGCACTCATCATTAAATACTGTATCTCGCGTTAATAAACTTCGCATCTGATATATAAACTGTGTGGAACAACTTTCATATAGGTTAGTTTCTTTATAATCAATATTCATAAATTGACTCACATAATTAAATCCACCAGCTTTTTTACCACTGCCTATTGCAGACTTTCTCATCCCACCAAATGGTTGTCGTATTACAATAGCTCCAGTTGTTCCACGGTTTATATAAAGATTTCCAGCAAGAATATTATCTTTCCAGTAATCTTGTTCTCTTTTATCTAGAGTTTCTATACCTGAAGTTAAGCCATATCCTGTTGCATTTACCAACTCTATAGCATGATCTAGATTCTCTGCACGCATAACGCTAAGTACTGGACCAAATAGTTCGTTCATATGACAAAAATCATTATTTTTTGTTCCCCATCTAACAGAAGGTGTAAGCATATAGGGATTGCCTTTATCTTCATATCTTGGAGAGACAAGCCATTCTTCATCATCATCAAGGTAGCTAAGTGATTTTTTAAGTTTACCTGCTGGTACATTTGATAGAGTTCCTATACGGTTAGAAAAATCCCATACTGAACCTGTTTGAAGTGATTTCACAGCATCTTTTAGAGTCTTTTTAAAAACTTCATCTTCATATAATTCTTTTTCTAAAACAAGTAATGAGGTAGCTGAACATTTCTGACCTGAGTTATTAAATGCAGATACAAGAACATTTTTAATAGCTTGATCTCTATCTGCTAGTGCTGTTACAATTGTGGCATCTTTACCTCCAGTTTCAGCGTTTAAGCTAACATCTGGTCGTGATTTTATGATACTATACGCAGTATCTTCTCCTCCTGTAAATATGATAAAATCAATATCTTTACTAGGAATAACATATCGACCAATTTCACTTCCAAGAGCAGGTAAAAACTGAAGTGTATTTTTACTCACTCCAGCATCCCAAAAACACTGACACAGCCTATATCCACAAAGAATAGAATCTTTCGCAGGTTTTAATATGACTGTATTTCCAGCAGCTAATGAAGCAGCAATTCCTCCAACAGGAATAGCAATAGGAAAATTCCAAGGACTAATAACTAAACCAACTCCTTTAGCACTTGCCTCAACACCTGTAAGACCTGACATTTTTGCAACACTATAGGGATAGAAATTTACAAAATCAATAGCTTCACTTACTTCTACATCAGTTTCAGTAAAGACTTTGCCAACTTCAGCTGCAGCTACACCAATTAAATCACCTCTAGCTAATTTTAACTCATGTGCCACATCCATTAAAATCTTTTGTCTTTCTAAATAATGTAGTTTTCTCCAAGCATCTGGATCTTCTTTAGCAGTAGCAATCGCTACCCTCATATCATCTTCATTTGCTTGTACATAATATCCAGCTAATTTTTTCTCATGATATTGAGATTTATCTATTATATTTATAATATCTTCATCTCTTTGAACTATTCTTCCACCTACAACAGGGTAAGCGTTAAAACCACCTATTTCTCCAATGTTTTGCCACTTGTCACGGATATCTTCCGCCCATTTTCTATTTGCTGCTAAAACAAAATCTGTATCAGATTCATTTTCAAATTGATACTGTTTTGGATCAATATCTATTTTAATAATTTCTTGGTTTCTATCTTGTGTTCTATATGGTTTTTGATAAACTGTTGGTATTAAAGCAATCGAATCATCATAACTTTTAATCAGAGTATTCCAAGCTGGAGTATCCACTTCAAGACCAAAACTATGTCTTAAAAAATTTTGGTCTGATGTGTTTTCATCAAATCTACGAACAAGATAAGCAATAGCATTTGTAAAAGTCTCTTTAGTAGCGATTGGTGCATAAAGTATTACATTTAATCCCTCTTTCTTTAATACTTCATAAGCAGCTTCACTCATTCCCTCTAGCATCTCAGCAGAACAATATTCTTCAGTTCCTCTTTCTTTTGCTAAAAGCATCGCTAAAGCTTGATCAAAAAGATTATGTGAGGCTACCCCTGTGTGAACATATGGTGCGACTTCCGCGTCTAGTAAAAAATCCATTGCTATTTTAAAGTTTGCATCGCTCTCTGCTTTAGATGAATAAGTAACATTATCCCAACCCCTTAAAGAAGCTTCTGTTAACTCCATCTCTTGATTTGCACCTTTAACAATACGAATCTTTATAGGAGTTCCACCATTATCAACTCTAACTTTAGCCCATGCAGCTAAATCTCTGATATAAATCATAGCATCAGGTAGATAATTTTGAATAACAATACCTGCATGGTAATTTTTAAATTCTTCTTGTTCTAAAGTATTTTTAAATGTATCAATTGTGATTTCAATATCTCTATACTCTTCCATATCAAGATTTACAAATTTATGTTTAACTGTACCATCTTTATCTGTATAAGTATTTTTCATAGCTGCACGATAAATATTACCTAACTGTTCAGAAATTTTAACTATGTTATTCTCATGTGCATGTGGCACTATCTGAGAAAAAAGATTAGAAATCTTAATAGACAGATAATCAACTTCAAGATTCTTTAAAAGTTTTATATATTTATCTACCCTTTCTTGTGATTCTTCTTTACTAAGCACTATTTCGCCTATAACATTTATATTTACACGAGTTCCTTCACTTCTTCTAACCTTAAGATGTTTAGCTAAAACTGGATCTTCACCTTTTATTACAATACTACTAATATCATTTCTAAGATACTTAATAAAAAGTGGTATAGATATAGAACTTACATAAATACCTACATCACGAAATAACCAAATAAGTATTTGTTCAAATTGAGAAAAGAAATCTGTATTTTTATATTTGGCAAAAATATGTTCTAACTGATCTGCAACTCTATCTCCATTGTTTGAACGAAAACTTTGGTCAAGTAGCTCAATAAGAAATATTTTGTTCATAGGATTTTTCAGCATTTTCGTCATCATATCATGAAAATGTTCTTCTTTGTCTTTTCGTGAAACTTGAATCTTTTTTTGCCATTGATATGCTACTTCTTTGACATCTTGTACTGTTTTTTCTGAAATATTCATATTTTTACCTTATAAATTTTAATTTAATGCAGTGTACAGCAATAAATATAAAAAAAATATTTATTTCACTTACAGTTTTCATTGTGAAAAATTTATATTCTTACACTACTCTAGTTTATCAGTCAAACTTTTTCCAAAAGCCTCTTCAACATAAGGAGAAATCTGCCATTGCTTTTTGAACTCTTTGTATTGTTTAATGGCTTTATCTATATCTGAATTATCGTCAAAGAAAGCTCTTATCATAATGTTTTTGGGAGTATGCTCCATATCTATAAACTCGATCACTTGTGTGCGATAACCCATTATTTCCAATACATTAGCTCTGAGACTATCTGTAATTAAAGAAGATAATTTTTCTTTTATGATTCCAAATTTCATCATAGAAATCATTTTTTCATTTTTTATTTTCTTAAGGAGCTCATGTTGGCAGCAAGGAACTGCTAAAATAACTTGAGCTCCCCAGTTCACAGCACGAGCAAGTGCGTCATCAGTAGCTGTATTACACGCATGTAAAGATATAACCATATCTATTTTACCAAATTGATTAAATCCTTTAATATCACCCTGTTCAAATCGCAAATCATCGAAATCTAATTTTTTTGCCAAATCAGAACAAAAGTTGATGACATTTTCTTTTAAATCTAGCCCTACAATTTCAACATTGTAACCCATTTTTAATACAAGATAATCATAAAGTGCAAAAGTGAGGTATGCTTTTCCACATCCAAAATCAATGATTCGAATGGTTTTGTTTTTATCCAAATAAGGAATACAGTCAGATACCAGCTCCAAATAACGATTTATTTGTTTGAACTTATCATATTTTGAATTTACAATTTTACCTTGCTCTGTCATGATTCCTAATTCTATTAAAAATGGCGTAAGTTCGCCTTCCTTTAAAATATAGTTTTTCTTTTTGTTATGCGAAGCAACTTCAAATGCCCTAGTAGCTGTCTTTTGATTTATTTTTGCTTCATTTTTTTTATTAATGAGTATATGATAATCGTAGTCTATAGTATTGATAACTGCTTGTTTAAAATATTTTTCAATTAACTTACACATTTCTGCCATCGTCTCATCATTGTTCAAGTTTTTATGTTCTACATTTTTATCATAAAAATATTCGAATTGATATTTTGCTTCATTTTTGATTATTACTTTTTTTATTGTTACTTTGTTAAAAGTTTTTTCGCCTTTTTTTCGTACACCACTAAAAATAGCATATATTAGGTTTTCATCCTTGATTACTTTGTTGATTAATTCACT
>CAWVZX010000078.1:0-6050 GCA_963934755.1 uncultured Arcobacteraceae bacterium
CTTTAGCAGAAGATGGAAGTACTTTACAAATCTCAATGGTACAACCAGCACCTGCACCTGCTGCTAGTGGCTGTTGTGGTGGTGGACACTGCTCATAAGCACTTTCCAATAAGAATAAAAATAATACTTTTATTCTTATTTGTTATTCACTGTTAAAATTTATATATTTGCATCACTTATACATAATACAAATAACACTTCACAATTATTATTTTCTAAAACTTCCTTAGCTTCTAAGATAGTGCTCCCTGTAGTAATTACGTCGTCAACTAAAATAACCTGAATATTTTTTGAGCCTTTATATGAAAAATTTCTTTTATTTTTCGTTCTAAAATCTAAATCTCTTCCCGCATATTTGACTATATTTGTTGCTTTTAAAACATTAAATTTTGGAATAATATATTTTGATTTTAAATGTTTAGCTAAAATAGCAGTATGCGAAAACTCATGTCTTGTATGATCATCTATTGGTATTGCGTAAATATCATTTTCATAAGAAAAGTTTTGAGCGAATTTACCAAAAGATAATGAAGCTAAAATATTAAATACTCTATCTCCATAAAACTCATATTTTGTATTTATAAATTCTTTGATTTCATCAAATTTATAAAAACTATAAACAAAAAAATCTTTTGATAATTCTCTTTTATATAAGCTAGGAGAGAGTAAATTATTTTGACAATCTTTACAAATTATTTTTAAAGAAAAACATTGACAGCTTAAACATCTCATACTTTATAATTCCAGATTTTTTAAAAGATAGAAGGGAATTACATTCCCATTCCACCCATTCCACCCATATCTGGCATAGGAGCTGCTGTTGCATTATCAGCAGGTACATCAGAAACTGTAGCTTCAGTAGTTAATAATAATGATGCTACTGAAACAGCATTTTGCATCGCTACTCTTTCCACTTTAGTAGGATCTACAATCCCTGCTTCAAACATATCTACATACTTTCCTGTAGCTGCATCAAATCCAATATTTGGATTTGTGTTTCTAGAGATTTCGTTTACAACAACACCTGAATCAAATCCAGCATTTGCAGCAATTTGCTTCATAGGAGCAGTTACAGCTCTAATAATAATATCTGCACCAATTTGCTCATCACCCTCTAAATCATGACTTACTTTTAGTGCAGCTTTTATTAAGGCTGCTCCTCCTCCTATTACGATACCCTCTTCAACAGCAGCACGAGTAGCAGATAAAGCATCATCAACTCTATCTTTTTTCTCTTTCATTTCTGTTTCAGTTGGAGCTCCTACTTTAATAACAGCAACGCCACCAGAGAGTTTTGCAAGTCTTTCTTGAGCTTTTTCTCTATCATAATCACTAGTAGTATTTTCGATTTCGTTTCTGATTTGTCCTATTCTAGCTTCAACAGCAACTTTCTGCCCTGATCCATCAACGATAGTTGTATTATCTTTATCAATTACAATTTTTGTAGCAGTTCCTAAGATATCCATAGTCGCACTCTCTAAAGTCATTCCCATCTCTTCTGATATAACAACAGCGCCTGTTAGTGTAGCAATATCTTGAAGCATAGCTTTTCGTCTGTCACCAAAACCTGGAGCTTTTACAGCAGAAATATTTAAACTTCCACGAAGTCTGTTTACTACTAGTGTTGATAATGCTTCACCTTCAACATCTTCAGCGATGATTAAAAGTGCTCTTTGTGTTTTGTTTACTTCTTCAAGGATTGGTAATAGTTCTTTTAAAGAAGAGATTTTTTTATCGCATACAAGTATAAATGGATTTTCCATTTCTACTGTCATTTTTTCTACATTTGTTACAAAGTAGGGAGAAAGATATCCTCTATCAAACTGCATACCCTCAACTACATCTAACTCATCTTCAATTCCTTTAGCTTCTTCAACAGTTATAACACCATCTTTACCAACTTTTTCCATAGCTTCTGCGATCATATTACCAATTTCGATATCAGAATTTGCAGAAATTGTAGCAACTTGAGCGATTTGGTCTTTTGTGTCTACAATTCTTGACATTGCTTTAAGCTCAGCTAATATAGAAGTACAAGCTTTGTCCATACCTCTTTTTAGTTGTACAGGGTTTGCTCCTGCAGTAACATTTCTTAAACCTTCTCTAAAAATAGATTCAGCCAATATTGTTGCTGTTGTTGTACCATCTCCAGCTTCATCATTTGTTTTTGATGCAACTTCTTTTACAAGTTGAGCACCCATATTTTCTAAAGTACCAACTAATTCGATTTCTCTTGCAACTGAAACACCATCTTTAGTAATTGTAGGGCTTCCAAAAGATTTTTGTAATAATACATTTCTTCCTCTAGGACCCATTGTAACTTTAACTGCATCAGCTAATTGTTTTACACCACTATATAGTCTATTTCTTGCATCATCACTAAAAAATATTTCTTTTGCCATTATTTTGCTCCTTCAAATTTACCTAAGATTTCACTTGTTTCCATAACTAAATAGTCTGTACCATCAAGTGTAACTATATCATTTTTCGCATATTTTGAATAAATAATTTTATCTCCAACTGCAATATATTCTACTTCTTTACCAATCGCAATAACTTCTGCTATAGTTGGTTTTTCTTGTGATGCGTTATCTGGAATGATAATACCACTTGCAGTTTTTGTTTCTACTTCTTGTACTTTTACTAGTACTCTATCACCTATTGGTTGAAAATTCATTATAAGTTCCTTTTACTATGAGCATGTGCTACTCAAGTTATTTATATGTTTAGCACTCATTTATTGTGAGTGCTAGAATTATATATAATTTTTTCTTTTTTGTCAATTAAACGAAGCTTAAATAAGAGTTAAAATAGTTCTAACATTGTAACAACTTCATCTACTTCAAAACACTTCATTTGAGTTTGAACATTAGCTTTTTGAGCTATTATAGCTTTTGTTATTCCTTGCGAGATTGCTTCTTTTAGTCTTATCTCCATACTGCAGACATCTTTTATTTCTCCAGTTAAACTTACCTCTCCTATAAATATAGATTCTTTAGAAATAGGACGATTTCTAAAACTACTTATGATTGCTGCTACAACGGCAAGATCACAAGAACTTTCTTTTACTTTTATCCCTCCACTTATATTGATATATACATCATAAGCATTTAATGGTAAATCCAATTTCTTTTCCAAAAGAGCCAAAAGCATATTTAATCTATTAGTATCAAATCCTGTTGCACTTCGCTTAGGATTTGGATAGGTTGATTCTGTTACTAATGCTTGCACTTCTAGTATTAAGGCGCGACTTCCCTCAACTGCGACTGTTAAACAACTTCCACTTTGTACTTTATCAGAATCAAAAAAACGTCTATTAATATCTTTGGCACTTTCCAAACCATTTTTGGTCATTTCAAAAATACCTATCTCACTAGTACTTCCGAAACGATTTTTAAATCCTCGTAACATACGAATTTCTTTGCTACTATCTCCTTCAAAATATAAAACGGTATCAACCATATGTTCTAAAACTCTAGGGCCAGCAATACTTCCATCTTTGGTTATATGTCCAATTATAAACATAGCAATATTAGATTCTTTTGCTTTTCTCATAAGCTCAAAAGTAATTTCACGAACTTGGGAAACACTCCCTGGAGAAGATGTTAACTTATCACTGTATATTGTTTGAATTGAATCTATAATTGCAATCTCATAATCTTCTCTTAGTAACTCATCTTGAATTGCTTCAAGTGATATTTCAGATAGTAAATAAAGTTTTTCTTCGTTTGCATCAAGTCTTGTTGCTCTCATTTTAATCTGTCCAGCACTCTCTTCTCCTGATACATATAAAACTTTTTTACCACTTTTAGCTAAATTGCCTGCAATTTTCAAAAGTAATGTAGATTTACCAACCCCAGGACTACCACCTATTAATGTCAATCCACCAGGAACAATACCACCACCTAAAACTAAATCAAACTCTTCATTATACGTAGAAAATTTTGTTATATTGTTTTGTTCGATTTGTGTAATTGGGATTGCTTTTGAAGCTTGAGATGAAGCTTTTGCAACTTTTTTAACAACTTCTAATTGTTCAGTAGATAATTCGATAAAACTATCCCAGCCACCGCAACTAGGACATTTACCTAGCCACCGTAAACTTTGTTCTCCACAATGTTGACATTCGAATATTGATGATTTCTTTTTTGTCATTATGATTCCTAGATTTAACTATTTTTTTATTTTTAAAATTATAGTATAAATATATCTACTTTCATAATTACATTACATTTTGTTAATTAATCTTATAAAAAATATAAAATAATTAATAAAACTTTATGTTTAGTATGATAAACTTTCTATAAATGAATGGTTAATTAAGATATCAACGATTCACTTTAATACTAGGAGTACAATATGAATACAAGTATAGTAGGAAGACATGTTACACTAACGGATGAGCTAAAGTCACATATAGAAAGTACAATTCAAACTTTTAAAAAATACAATTTGGATATTATTTCAGTAAATGCTATTATTTTACAAGAACAAAAACATGGTAAAAATGATATTTCTTTTGAATATGTTTTAAATATTGCAAATATTGATACTATTGTTATAAAACAACAAGATAAAGATTTTCATAGTGCTATAGATATAGCTACAGATAGAGTATGTAAAATATTAAGAAGACACGCAGATAAAATAAAAGCACATGATGCAACAAAACTAACAGAAGTTGCTATTTCTGTTGAAGAAGACTTGATTTCAAAAGAATTAGAAAAATTTGAAAATGAAATTGTTCCAATGAAACTAAAGTCTTATAAACCTATGAATATTGAAGATGCATTAAATGACCTTAAAGAAGATAGTGGTGCATTTAAAGTATTCTATGATATGGATGATAATTTTAGAGTTCTATTCAAAATGAAAGATGGATCACAATTCGGTCTTTATTAATACATAGTTTAAGAGATTTCTCTTAAATTAGCCTTCCTTTTTTTTACAAATCAATACCTTCTTTTTATCTTTTAATCACTTTTAGGATAAACTCGCGATATTATATAACTAGGGGGAATTTTGTTAAATTTCAAAGAAACATTTATCGGTTCAAGTGCAAAAAATGACATCCTGTCAGGGCTTGTTGTTGCAGTTGCCTTGGTACCTGAAGCCATAGCGTTTTCATTTATTGCTCAAGTGAGTCCCATCGTTGGACTTTACGCTGCTGTTATTTTAGGTTTAATTACTGCTCTTATGGGTGGAAAGCCTGGTATGATTAGTGGTGCTACTGGAGCTGTTGCTATTGTATTAGTTGGATTAACGATAACAGCTCGTACTACACTAGAATCACAAGGATTATCTCCTGATGATATTACATTTGGAATACTACAGCTTATAACACTGACGGCAATTGTAGCAGGACTTATTCAAGTATCCATAGGTGCTTTTAAAATGGGTAAATTTATCCGTCTCGTTCCTCAACCTGCTCTACATGGTTTTGTAAATGGCTTAGCTGTAGTAATAGCATCAAGTCAATTCAGATTTTTAGATGATGCTGGAATTTTGATGTATGCAATAATCGCGGGAACTATGGCCACCATGTACTTACTTCCTAAAGTTACAAAAGCTATTCCTGCAGGGCTTATTGCTATTATTGTATTTACCCTTGGAGTATTTCTAACAGGTGCTGAAACAAAATTAGTAGGAGATTTAGCGAACCTTACAGATTTCAAAGGAATGTTACCCTCATTTTCAATCCCTAGTACTTTATTTGATTTAGATTCTTTAATTATGGTTTTACCCTATGCTGTTATTGTGGCTCTTGTAGGTGTCATAGAGTCACTTTTAACACTCTCAGTATTAGATGAGATTAGTGGTAAAAGAGGAAGTGCAAATCAAGAATGTATAGCACAAGGTTGTGGAAATATTACTTGTGGTTTTTTTGGTGCGATGCCTGGATGTGCCATGATTGGACAATCAATCATAAACTATACTTCAGGTGGTTGGGGTAGATTATCTGGACTTACAGCTGCTCTTGCACTTATGCTTTTAATCGCTACATTAACAGATATATTAAACATCATTCCAGTTGCTATTTTAGTTGGTAT
>CAWVZX010000079.1:0-6039 GCA_963934755.1 uncultured Arcobacteraceae bacterium
TTGATTCCATCTCTTTTTTAAGTCTGTGGATAGCTTCTTCTTCACTTCTAGTTTCAGCTTCATCTCTTAATTGAACTGAAAATAATATTCTTATTATCTCATATTTAATAGAAGCTATTAACTCAATAAACATATTGTAGCTTTCTTTTTTATATTCTACCAATGGATCTTTTTGATTATAACCACGAAGTCCAATACCAGTTTTTAAGGTATCCATTGAGTATAAATGTTCTCTATATAATTTATCCAAAACTTGTAAGTATAAAATTCTTTCGATTTCACTTCTTTGTTCTGGTGCTGGCATACTCATTTTTTCTTCATATTTTTCTTTTAAAACGATAACTAATTTTTCTTCAATAGTATCAAATTCATTTGCTTCAAGTTTATTTTTACTTATTTCTATATTTAATTCTTCTTTTACTTTTATGATTACATTTTCATAAGAAAAATCTTCGACCATAATACTATCACTAACTTCTTTTGCTTCTTCTATCAGCACTGTCGCAAAGTCTTTAATATTTTCAGCTATTTTAGAATCAATTTCATAATCTTCATTTAATAAATTATTTCTAAATGTGTATATTACTTTTCTTTGTTCGTTAGAAACATCATCGTACTCTAAAAGATGTTTTCGACTTTCAAAATGCATAGTTTCAACTTTTTTCTGAGCATTTTCAACGGCTCTCGTAACCATACCAGATTCAATATGTTCACCTTCTTCCAGTCCTAGTCTACTCATAACTCCAGCAATCTTATCACTTCCAAATATTCTTAATAAATTATCCTCAAGTGATAAATAAAATTGAGAGACTCCCATGTCTCCTTGTCGTCCAGCACGACCTCTAAGCTGATTATCAATTCTTCTTGATTCATGTCTTTCTGTACCTAGAATGATTAGTCCACCAAGTTCTAAACACTCTTTAGGTAATTTAATATCAACACCACGGCCTGCCATATTTGTAGCAATTGTTACAGCACCTTTTTGTCCTGCATCTTCAATTATTTTACCCTCTTGTTCATGCTGTTTTGCATTTAAAACTGTGTGTGGTATTTTTTCTGCTTTTAATAAGGAATGAAGCAGTTCCGATTTTTCAATCGAAGCAGTTCCTACTAGTATTGGTTGTCCAGTTTTAGAAACTTCTTTTATCTTATTACATACAGCTATAAATTTTTCTCCTTCTGTTTTGTAAATAAGATCATTTTTATCATCTCTTCTTATTGGTACATTTGTTGGAATACTCACTACATCCAGATTATAAATCTCAGCGAACTCTGTTGCTTCAGTTTGTGCAGTACCTGTCATACCTGCTAATTTATTGTACATTCTAAAATAATTTTGAAATGTAATATCAGCAAGTGTTTGAGATTCATCTTGGATAGTCACACCCTCTTTAGCCTCTAAAGCTTGATGTAATCCATCACTAAATCTTCTACCTTCGCTCAGTCTTCCTGTAAATTCATCAACAATTATAATTTCATTATTTTGAATAACATAATCTACATCTTTTTCGAAAATATTATTTGATTTTAAAGCTTGATCTAAATAATGAGAAAGCGATGCATGTTCTAAAGAGTACATATTATCAACACCAAAAAGTTTTTGTGCATTTACGATACCATCTTCGGTTAATAGCACACTTTTATTTTTTTCATCAACAGTATAATCACCCGTGACTATTTCTTCCTCATCTGCTTTTTTCGCTTCTGTTTTGACACCTTTAGTTAAAGATAATGCTACTTCATTAGCTTTTAAATAATCTGTACTTTTATGATTTGTTGGACCTGATATAATCAGTGGAGTTCTTGCTTCATCTATTAAAATAGAGTCAACTTCATCTACAATAACAAAATTATATTTTCTTTGTACTTTTTCTTCTACTGAATAATGCATATTATCTCTTAAGAAATCAAATCCAAATTCATTATTTGTACCATAAGTTATATCTGCACCATACTGTTCTTTTCTATGACCATCTTCCTTTACGGCACCTGTTAAAACACCTATACTATAACCCAAAAAGTTATACAAAGGCTCTAGTTCTTTTGCATCTCTACTTGCTAGATAATCATTCACTGTAACAACATGAACACCATCTCCACTCATTGCATTTAATGAAACAGCTAAACTTCCAACAAGTGTCTTACCCTCGCCAGTTTTCATCTCTGCTATTCTACCCTCATGTAAAACTAATCCACCTACAATTTGGACATCGTAAGGTCTCATACCCAAAACTCTCTTGCAAGCTTCTCGTGTAATAGCAAAACTCACGTTTAATACTTCATCTAAAGTTTTTGTTTTATTTTGAACTTCACTTTTTAATTGATTAAAATTATTTTGTAATTCTTCATCTGTCAAACTACTAAAGGAGTCTTCAAGTGCTGTTATAACTTCGGCTCTTTTATTGTATTTTTTTACTTCTTTATCGTTTCTAGTTCCAAAAATTTTTGAAAATATTTTTATCATTTTAGAGTATTCCTTGATGAATTAATTATTGTAATTAAATTTTACTATCAATTTTATCCAAAAGTAGCTGAAAGTGCTTTTATAGTCTTGTTTTTATCGGTATAAAATACATTACAGTTTCATAAATACCTTCCATATAATGTCTCAAATATATTTTATAATGAGGATTTATTTCGAGTACTTTGTTAGGGATTTTGTACCAGTCTTCTGCTTTATGATATACACATATTGCCAATATTGGTGTTTGAGTTGATATGATACTTTTAGCACCATCAATTGCATCTTGTTCGGCACCTTCAATATCTAGTTTTATAAAATCAACTTTTCCTTTAATTAAATTATCCAAACTATCAATATTTCCAGCTTGATAATCATGAGCACAATTATTTTGCATATTTTCACTCATAGGATTTATCTGCTTTTTAGACCCTAGTCCACAATGAATAAATTCGATATTATTATGCATTGAAAAATTTCTTTTTGCAATGTTTATATGTAAAATATTTGGTTCTATACAATAAATTTTTTCAAAATCTGGAAAATTCTTGATAATATAAGGGAGTGTGTCCCCCACATAAGCTCCTGCATCTATAAAATGTATATGATTTATATTTGGAATAATCTCTTTATCGAAATATTGCTCCTCATGATTATTTGTAAACCCATCCATAAAATCATAATCAAATGATATTTTGAAGTTTATCACTTTTACAAATATTTCTTTTGATTTTTCATCGGCTAATAAATCAAAAGTTTTTATATACTTATCTTTATTATTTGAAAAATCGTTTTTAAAATCTATTATAAAGGGCGGTTCCTCTAGTGCAAATAAACTATATCTATAAAAAGACAAATAGCTTACATGAGTATAACGCATACCATTGAGTTTATTTTTAACTTCAAGAGGACTACCCATAGAAACATATAAAATTATAGAATCTTTTGGTACATTTTCAATCTTTAATATCTTTTTTTTTCTTGATTTTTGCACTCTAGTAAAATCATCTATAATCCCATCAATTTCAACATACTTCAAGACACTTTTAGTGAGTTTATTGATACCTAAAATATATTTTTTAACATTTTTAGATGTAATAAATAATTCAACTAAATCTTTATCTTTTTCATTAATATAATCTAAATTAATTATGTTATTCAATTAAATCTCCTTCAAAAATTATATTATTATACCATTTTTCTATGCTGAGTTAAATAGTAATATAATTACGATATGATTACATTCAATTCAATTTTATACAATAAAAGGTTTACATATGTTCTTCTTGAAAATGATAATTTTTCACTCCATAATCATTCTATCTCTTTGCGCAAATGATTTCAAAGATATTCAAACTTTTGAGGCAAACTTTACACAAACGATTACAAATCCTTCCCGTAACAAAGTCTCTTATTCCGGTATTTTACACATACAAGAACCAAATTTTATAAGATGGGAATACATAAAACCAATTAAAAAATTTGTTTATATTAAAAAATACACTATCGTTATAATTGAACCCGAACTAGAACAAGCAATAGTGACTAAAATTGATAAAGAAATAAATATCCTCAATTTATTAAAAACTTCACAAAAAATATCTGATGAAATGTATATCTCAACATTTAATAATACGAAATATACACTTACTATCAATAATAAATTATTGAAAAAGATTTCATATAAAGATGAACTAGAAAATAGTATAAATATTTATTTTAAAAATATTAAACAAAACCATACTATACATAAAAACATTTTCAAGTTTTATATCCCTGTTGATTATGATATCATAAAAAAATAAGTTTTTAATATTTATCTGATATAATTCAACAAAGGTACAATAAGCAATAGCTTGAATTTAATTCAAGAGGAAAGTCTGAGCTGCTGTGAAGTATGGTTCCATCTAACGGATGGCTAGGGTAACCTAAGGGAAAGTGCAACAGAAAGTAAACTACCTCAATCTTGGATAGATATGAGGCAAAGGTGAAACGGTAGGGTAAGAGCCTACCAATGTTTTGAGCAATCATTACAGTTATGTAAACCCAACCCAGCAGCAAGAAGAGATGGTATAAACTTCACAACGATGGCTCTTCGCTAGATTGATTTGGCAACAAATCAAGTAGATAAATTATTGCTAACTACAAAACTCAGCTTACCGTTGTGCCTTTTATCCATCACAATCAATAATTACAATACTACAACTTCATCAACGGTCATAAGAAAGGTACAAAAATACTTTCAATTACTATATAGTAGTTTACATAAATAAATTTGGAGCTAGTTATGCCACATATAGTATTAGACAAAGCCAATAGAGTTAAAGAGTGTAATGATATAAATGAGGCTATGACACATACAATAGACAAAGAAATTCTTAAAATCACAGATAAGTATCTTGATTATAGAGAAAACTCTGCACTGTTGGTAAAACAAATTTACAAGACTTTTTAGTAGAATAATTATGATAAAAATTTTACTTATGGGATTAGTATCAATATTGTTTATAGGCTGTAGCACAAAGCATCCAGATTTGAAAACTGTAAATAATGTAGATATTCAAAAGTACAAAGGAACTTGGTACGAGATAGCAAGATTTGATCACTTTTTTGAAAAAGGATGCAAAAATGTTACTGCCACTTATCAATTAAAAGATAATGGCAATTTAAAAGTTGTTAACAGATGTACAGACATAGAAAGCAATGAAGAAAAAGAAGCATATGGCGTTGCATACGCAGTAGATCAAACTAATTCAAAATTAAAAGTAAGCTTCTTTAGACCATTTTATGGAGATTATTATATCATTGATTTAGCAGATGATTATAGTTATGCCCTTGTAGGTAGTCCAAGTAGAGAATTACTTTGGATACTTGCTCGTACGAAAAAAATTAGTGATGACAGGAAAAATAAAGTTTTAGAAAAATTACCTACATTAGGATTTGATGCTAATAAATTTATATGGACAATACAGGAATAATATGAAAAGTTTAATAATAATCGCTCATGGTAGTAAAAAGGCAACATCTAATAATGAAGTCCTTGATATTGTAAATAATATTAAAAAAAGCATTACTCTATACACTATTATAGAACCAGCTTTTTTGGAATTTGCACTGCCCTCTTTAGACAATAGTATAGAAATATGTATAAATAAGAATTCGACAGATGTAGATATTTATCCATATTTTTTAAATTCTGGAAAGCATGTAACTGTTGATATTCCAGATTTAATTGTGGAATTTAAATCTAAATATCCAAAAATAAAATTTACTATACTTCCTCACTTTGGACAATCAAAAACAATAACAGATATTATCTTGTCAGATATTCAGTAAGTTTTTTTTGAGATCACACTAATATAATCTGAATATATACTGATATGATACTGAAGTATTACTCTAATAACTTTATTATATCGTTTTCAATATCTTTTGGCTTAGTTGAAGAAGAATATCTTTGCACTACTTTCCCATTTCTATCAACTAAAAATTTAGTAAAATTCCACTTGATAGTATCTGTTCCTTGAAACCCACTTGAATTTTCTTTAAGATACTTATATAGTTGATGTGTATTATCG
>CAWVZX010000080.1:0-6002 GCA_963934755.1 uncultured Arcobacteraceae bacterium
CATACCACCAAGAGCAATTCTTACTAATGGTCTTTTTAATGCTGATGCAATAGAATTTGCCAATGATGTTTTACCGACACCTGGAGGACCTACAAAACACAAAACTGTACTATTCTTTCGTTCAACTTCAACTTTTCTTTCTTCAAGTAGTTGTTTGACAGCAAAATATTCAATAATTCTATCTTTTGCTTCTTCTAAAGCATAATGATCTAGATTTAATTGAGTTTCAACATCTGCAACATCTATTTTATCTGTCGCTTTTTTATCAAAAGGAATTTCTAAAACTTGTTCTATATATGTCTGTATTACAGAAGCATCACTACTATCTGGATGCAATCGACTCAGTTTATCTATTTGTTTTTGCACTTCTTTATATGCTAGCTTTGGCATAAAAGATTTTAGATTTTTTAACTTTTTTCTAAAAGCTAATATTTCTTTTTCTCTTGCGTCATCTGTACCTAACTCTTTTTGAATAGCTCTTAATTGTTCTTTGAGATAAAATTCTTTTTGATGTTTATCTAGTTTTACATTTACGCTTTTATTAATTTCATTTTTAAGTTTAAAATTTTCAATCTCTGTTTTTATATGGTCTATTATTTGTAATAGTCTAGTATTGATATTTGTTTCTTTAAATAAAGTATATGCCTCTTCATTTGACAGTTTCATAACTGAAGAAACAAGATCAGCTATTCTGACTGGTTCTGTGCTTTCTTCAATAGTTTTAATAAGATCAATTGGAAATTTTGAATTGATTCTTGAAAGTTTGTGGATATTTGTTTTTAAAATATCCAAGATAGCTGGAGTCTTAGTTTGATCATAATCTTCATTTCTTAGAATATCTACCATAGCCATTAAATGTTGGCCTTTTACTATCTCTTTTATTTCAACTTTTTCTAATCCTTGAAAAAGTACTTTTACTCTTCCATCTGGTAAAGTTATCTTTCTCATTATATTACCAACAACGGCAACATTGTAAAATTCATTTGATTTTTTATCATTTGGATTTTTACTTAAAGCAACTGTAATCAGTTTATTATTAGTTATAGCATATTCTAGAGCTTTAATATTTTCTTCATCACTTATGAAAATTGGTGCAATCATAAATGGATATAAAAAAATACTATCTTCTACTAAAAGTGGAAGCGTATCTGGAAAACTATCGTAATCTGTCAATTTCATATATATATCTCTCTCTTTGTTATTTTATTCAAATATGTATCTATACCAAGGTACATTTATTTTTTTTATATTGTTAATGTTTTCCCAATTTTTACTGGCTTTCATTTCATAAAACACTTGAGCTTTGGGTTTATTTATTCTTGAGTATAATTCAGAAATTTCTTTGTCAAAAAGAGCTTTTCCCATTACCAATCTTGCTTTAATAGTTTTAACAAGATAAATATATTGAGATGTTGGGTATTCTTTTATAAAACGATCAGTATCTACGATAGTTTGTGCTAATAGTTCCTGCTCTCTAAATTCACTTTTAAAAGCTAAAAAGTTAGATTTTATTTTTAAAAACCTGATGTAGTCAGCATTTTTTTTGAGACTAAATTTTTTTAAATATTCGTCAAAATAATAATTTGCCATTGCATATTCTTCATCTTCCATATGTGTAATAGCTATAATCATAAGTGCACTTGGAATTAGGGGAGAATTTCTGTGTTCTGATTCAAGAGATGTAAATGTGCTATCTGCTTGATCTATTTGATAGTTAGATATCTCTTTAATCATTTTATTGTACCAATAAATAGCTGGTTTATTATATTCTTCTTCACTTTTTGAAGAACATCCGCTAAGGATGTAGACAAGTGATGTTATCAATAATACAGTTAAAATTTTTCTATTCATTATAATCACTCCTTCAATAAACAATATTTTATCGAGTCTACCAAAAATAAAAGTTAAAATTCTAAATAACTCTTTAAATATAGCATTTTATAATAAACATTAAAGTATCAGTAAGAGCATACCTAGCATTAAAATAACAGTTAAACTACCATACTCAACAATTTTAATCAAAATATTATTTTGACTTGAAAATTTTCTTATACGAATACTTATAATTGCTGTAATAAAAATAATTAAACTCATTCCTGCACTCATAAATAATGCACTCATAAATCCTACAAAATAAATTCCTAAATTGATTGTAAATAAGAAAATAGTAACTGTACCAGGACAGGGGATTATGCCTGCTGCTAAAATTACGCCTATGTCGGTACTTGTTGTTTTACATAAATTACATCTACAGCTTACTTTGGAAGTATGTATAGAATTTGAAGGACTTATAAATGATTGTTTTGAGGAAACTGAAAATTTAAAATCATTTTTTGCTTTTCTTATTTTCTTGTAAATAAGATAAAGTGCAATCATTATAATAATTATTGCACTTACTTTTGTAGCAATTTGTTCTACATTTACAATAGCAGAATTAAAAATAAAACCAAGAGAAAAGTAAACGAATAATGTCAATAAAAATGCACTAAAGGTATGTGTTATGCCGATCAAAGTAGAGATACTAAATGCTTTTACATAAGATTTATTTTGATTGATAAAATAGCTACTTACTAAACTTTTTCCATGACCTGGACCAATAGCATGTATAATACCATATAAAAATGAGAAAACTAGAAGCCATATATATGATGATAAATTATTATTTTCTTTGATATCTTTGAGAGTAGTTTTTAAATTATTTTTGAGTAATGTAAGCTCTTTTGATAAAACTTCTAAATATGTTTGCGTAGCTTGTGTTTTTTCTGTATATTTTACTGGCTCTATAAAACGTGGATCATCTAGATTGATTTTTACATGTACAAGTTTATTTTCTAATGAATAAGCATAGTTGTAATTATTTAAAACAAGATTTTTAATAGTAAACCTAAAATTTCCTCCCTCGTCTCTAAATCCTAAGTAAAGGGTATGTTTATTTTTTAAAACAAAAGGTAGACTAAATGTATAGTGATAAATCATTGTATTATTCATAAATTTAAGTTCTGCAAAAGTTGGTTTTATATTTTGTATATATTGATGGTCTGTGAGTTTATTTATGTGTTTATACTCAATATCAGTAAGATAGTGTAATCTTTCAAGATACTCTAATAAGCTTTCTTTAATGAGTATTTGTTCATCTTTATCAAAAATATTATTTTCATTGAGATCGTATTGGGTTAGTGAAGTTACAAATTCTTTATGAAATTGCCATTTTATATCAAAAGAAGTCTTTTCTTTTTCATAAGAGATTTGTGCACTTACCAAAACGTGGGGTACCTCAGTTGCACATATATCGCAAGCATAAATATAGCCTTGTAGAATAAAAAAAATTGAGATTATAAATTTCATTTTTTTAGTACTTTTGAAATTAGTAAAAATAAACTTAAACACATAGCACTCACTAAAATAATACTAGCTCCACTTGTGAGGTCAAATTGATATGAAAACCAAAGTCCAGCAAGTGTGAATAGAGATGATAATATTCCTGAAGCAAACATCATCATACCTAAGGAATTTGAAATTTTTTCTCCTATATAAATAGGAATAGTTAAAAGTGCAATGACTAAAATCAAGCCAACAATTTTAATGGCAATAACAACAGTCAGAGCTGATAATACAAGTATGAGTGTATAAAAAAATTTAACATTTATACCTCTTAAACTTGCATACTGACTATCATACGATACAGCTAATATCTCTCTATAGAAAAGAGTTACGATGAGAATAATAGCACTCAAAAGTATACTCATATATGTCAAATCACTACTACTAACAGCTAAAATTGAACCAAATAAATAACTCATCAGATCGACATTATAGCCCGGAGTTAAGTCTACAAAAATGATACCTATTGCCATTCCCACAGCCCAAATTAGACCGATGAAAGTATCTATTTTTTCTCTTTGATTTAAAGTTATCATAGCGATAAGTAAAGCCGCAAATACTGCAAATACAGATGCTCCTAAAAAGATAGGCAAGCCAAAATAAACAGCAAGACCAATCCCTCCGTAAGATGTATGAGCGATTCCCCCAGCTAAGAATACCATACGATTTACAACGATTAAAGAGCCAATAATACCCGAAGCAATACTGACTAAAAGTCCAGCTAAAATAGCATTTTGAATAAATTCATAATTTAAAATATCTAACATGAGCAAAGATTCTTATCGCTACTACATGTTCCTTTTTGAGTATTTTCACCAAACATTTGTAGCATTTCTACTTCACAAAAGTGATCATTTTGGTTTGATTGTATTGTATTTTCTTTATCAGAAATGTCATGATAGGTGATAATTTTATTTATATGTGCTACTTTTGAAGCATAGCCAAGTATCACAGAGATATCATGGCTGACTACAATGATGGTTATAGATTTATTGAGCTCTTTGAGTAAATCATATATTTGCTTTTGACCACTTACATCTATACTGGCAGTTGGTTCATCAAGTAGTAAAATAGATGGATGACTACATAATGCACGAGCTATCATAACTCTTTGTCTCTGTCCACCTGAAAGATTTCCTATTTTTGATCTTGCAAATTTCTCCATACCTACTTGCCTTAAAGCATCTAAGGCACAAGACTTTTCAAATTCGTTATATCCTATTTTAAAGTATTTATGTAAAAAGCTTTTACTTTTAGTCTTTTCATTTTTATCTCTTATATGTCCCATCATAACTACTTCTATTACTTTAATTGGGAAGTCTGTATTGATGTTTGTGTTTTGTGGTACATATCCTAGTTTTGAAAGAGTTTGTGATGGTTTCTGACTCAGGACTTGTATCGTACCCTTTTTGATTTGGTTGATACCCAGTATTGCTTTGAGTAAAGTAGATTTCCCACCACCATTTGGACCTATGATAGCTAGGAAATCTTTATTTTCAACATTTAAGTTAATGTTTTCTAGAACGATTTGTTTATCATAAGTAAATGATAGATTTTTTATCTCAATAATGGGCATGCGACTACTTTATATTTTTTTTATATTTTAGCCTAATATTTATTAGAAATAGCCTCGGCCAAACCAATCAAATTTTCACTCCAATTAGGACTTAGAGGACTAATCTTAACTACAGGAACTCCAGCTTCCTTTGCTATTTGAATGGCTGTATCTGTTGAAAACTCAGGTGCGGTGAATATGGCTTGTACTTTTTCTTCTTTGGCTTCATCAATAAGATAAGCAATGTGTTTTGGTTTTGGACTTTTTCCACCTGATTCAATCGCAAATTGTGTTAGCTTATAATCTCTAGCAAAATATCCCCACGCTGGATGAAATACCATAAATTTACTATGAACAGGAGTGTTTTTCAGTAATGCTTTTATTTTTATATCTGTTTGTATTATCTCTTCTAAAAAGTTGTCTAAATTCATTCTGTAATAATTACTGTTTTTGTTATCTAACTTAGATAACTCATTATATATATTTTTAGCAATAATTTTTACATTTGTAGGGCTTAGCCAAATATGAGGGTCTTTGTTATTATCATCGTGTTCATCATGGTGATTTTCACTTTCACTTTCCTTATGCTCATGATGTGAGTGTTTTACCATATCTATTTTTTGTATTCTATTCCCCATATCTTTTACAATCATATCTTTATTTTGGTTTTTAAATTTATGTAGCCAAGAGTCCTCAAATTCTACACCTATTGCAAAATAAATATCTGCATTACTAATATCTCTCATTTGAGATGGTTTTGGTTCATAGGTATGAGGAGAGTTTCCTGGTTTGACCATAAGTGAAATATTAACTTTATCTCCCCCAATTTTTTTTAGAAATGTTTTTTGTGGTAATATACTTACAACGGCATTTATATTTGCGTAAGTAATAGTTGTTAGTCCTAAAAGAACAAAAGTTAATAGTTTTTTCATTTATTTTCCTTGTTGCAACTAAGTTGCATTTATATTGAAGAATTATATATTAGTTTCTCTTAATTGCAACTTAGTTGCATAAAGTAAATTATGTTATACTTCTATTATGAATATAGATGAAATAATAAAAAATA
>CAWVZX010000081.1:0-5802 GCA_963934755.1 uncultured Arcobacteraceae bacterium
TCATGACAATACACCAAATGTAGATATTTTAGATGAGGGGCGTATAAATGAAGCTCACTTTAACTTTAACGATAAAAAAATAGCTTACTTCAATGTATACTTTCCAAATGGACAAAGTAAAGAAGAAAGACTCATTTATAAAATGGGTTTTTATGATAGATTTTTAAAGCATTGTGAAAATCTAAAAAAAGATGGTTTTTCTATCATCGTGTGTGGAGATGTAAACACAGCACACTATCCTATAGATTTGGCACGACCAAAAGCAAATGAAAAGAAATCTGGCTTTTTACCTATGGAGCGAGAATGGATGGATAAGTTCATAGCTCATGGATATGTTGATACACTACGACATATAAAAGGTGATGAAGAAGAGTTATATAGCTGGTGGTCATACAGAGCAAATGCACGAGCGAACAACGTAGGCTGGAGAATTGACTACTTTTATGTAAGTGAAGATTTGAAAGATAGTATCAAAGATGCTTATATACTAAATGATTATATGGGAAGTGATCACTGTCCTATCGTTTTAGAAATAGAATTATAAATAAATTATTTGTATGAATGAATGAGTTTGATTATTTAAAAGATGTTTAAAACTTTGCAAAAAACAACGACCCTCTAGGATAGAAGGTTACACTTCACACTTGATACTATGCGTTGAACATTTTGTATATATTTTCTTTGTTTCATCTTTAAAGTCACCATTTTGTTCGAACATTATCATTGGTGGCATTATTTTCAAGGGTGATTTTGAATTTATTCTTGCATAAACCATCACTAAACTAGCTTCTTTTGTAGCATTTGGATGTAAAAACTGTATCGTTTCCATATTTAGATTTGTAAGAGCAATATTTTCTACTATTTTATCTAACTGTTTCGCATCATAACAAAAGAAAAACTTTCCTCCAGATTTTAATATTTTTGCAGTTTTAGATATGAATTTATCAAGAGGCATACTGTCGTTATATCTAGCGATTTTGAGAGATTCGTTATCACTTTTTATAACATCACTATGATAAAAAGGAGGATTTGAAACTACATAATCAAAAAGTTTATCAAAAGTATAGTCTAAAATACTTCCTTTATAAAGAGTATTTTTTATGTTATTTACTTCACTATTTTTTTGTGTCAAGAACTGGAAATCTTCTTGGATTTCACACTGATTTAAGTCTAGCTTTTCATAGCCTCGTGCGACTAATAGACCCAAGATTCCACTGCCACTACCTATATCTAGAAGTTCACCTTTTATATTTTTATATATTTCTAGATTTTTACAAATGAAGTTATATAAAAAATGGGTATCGCTATTGTAGCAATACCCATTTAATGGCTGGTATAAGTTAAGTGTTTTAGGCTTAGTGTAAGTCTGCATTCAGTTTAACTTCTCTTGTTGATCTCATAGCAATGGTTTGACCATTTACAGAGTTAACTCTAAAGTGTACACCATTTACACCTAAAAAGTCCATACCTCTCATAAGTGTAGAAATCTCTTTTTCAGGATTAATTTCTTTTAAAGAAGCTACAGATTTTTCAGATAAAGTAATTTTTGTTCCAGGTAAAATAGTAACACCAGCATCTAAGATACAAGAGTCACCAATAGCTGTACCAGTACAAGAGTTAGCACCTAATAATGTGTTTGTACCAATAGAAACAGGAACACCATCGGTACCTGATAATACTCCAAGGATAGAAGCCCCACCACCTACATCGGAACCAGCACCAACAATTGCAGAAGAAGAAATTCTACCTTCAACCATAACAGAACCTTCAGTTCCAGCATTGAAGTTGATATAAGACGCACCAGGCATAACAGTAGTTCCAGCAGCTAATTGTGCACCAAATCTAACTTTTGAAGTTTCTAAAATTCTTGTATTATCTGCAGGAATTACATGACTCAAAAATCTTGGAAATTTATCAACAGCATCAATAGTAGGGTATTTACCTGTTAGTTTTAATGTAATTTCATTCGCTCTTAACCAATCTAACTCAATAGGTTTATTTCCTTCCCATGCTACATTGTGCAATAGTCCAAAAATACCATTTAAGTTAAGACTTCTTAATGCTGCCTTCCCAGAAGAGAGAGCATTTAGTTTCAAGTAAGAAGATTCTACACTTAAAGCATTTTCATCTTCAAATAAAAATACGATTTTGAAATCATTAGAACTAAGACCAAGCTCTGTTGGTAAAGCAGAAAGATTTAGAATAAGTTGTACATTTCTATGTGCATCACCCTCAGCTTCTTCGATGAATGGAGTAAAATTTTTAATACAATTAGCAACAAAAGCATCTGTAATATTAAATAGAGCTTCAGATTTACTAGTATCAACATTTACACCACTTTCTTTTAAAGCATCCATAAATATAGCAGCACTTCCAAAGTTCTCATTCCAGTTTATTACTGGATATGTAGCTTGTAGTATTTTATCAGTATTTAATTGGCCTCTATCAACTCTAGCAATACCAAAACCAATTGGGTTTTTGTACCAGCTTTGTGATTGGATATCTGCAACTTTTGCTTTAAATTCTTCTTGAGTTTCTAACATATTATTATTCCTATTTACTATATTTTTATCATTGTATCTAAAGTGCTATAAAAAAATATAAGGTTTCGTGAAATCTTCTATTATTATAAAATTTATCTTCTAAAAGATTTGAAGAGCTTACCAAGATGTTACAAATGGAAATGGCTTCATAGAATTATGAAATAAGGAGTATGAACTTAAGTCATCATTCCAGTATTTACTTCTAAAAAAGAAATTAAAAGTTATAATAATGTATATAAAATACAAGGAATTAATTATGAAGAACATATTGCTACTACTATTTATACTCAAAGGCATCGTTATGGCTATTGAGGAACCAAACTATAAAATCATTGAAAAAAATGATGCATTTGAGATAAGAGAATACGAATCTTATATCATAGCACAAATGCAAGTAATAGGAAACTTTGATGAAGTTGGAGAGCAAGCATTTCCTATTCTTTTTAAATATATTTCAGGTGAAAATAGAAAAGGAGAAAAGATAGAAATGACAGCACCAGTTATTCAAGAAAATACTAAGCAAAAAGGAGAAAAGATAGAAATGACAGCACCAGTTATTCAAGAAATGGATACTAAGAACTCTCAAAAAAAGTTTTTTAGTTTTGTCATGCCTATAAAATATACTTTAGCTACTATTCCTAGACCACTAGATGCTCGTATTAGTATAAAAGAAATACCTGCAAAAAAAATTGCAGTACGCATTTTTTCAGGATTCTGGAACGAGGAAAATTATACAGAAAATCAAGATATTCTTTTAGAAGAACTATACAAAGCAAATATAAAAACCATAGGAACAGTTAAACTTGCACGATACAACTCTCCATTTTCTATTTGGTTTATGCGACGAAATGAGATTATGATTGAGATGCAATAGCAGTAAAGATTAGTTGATTTATTATCTATTAGCACTCAATCAATAAAAGTGCCAATTATTAACAAAACTTTAGCTTTATTTTATATATTTATGTTAGAATTTCATTTTAAAATTAATAAATTAATAATCAAAGGAATATATACATGGCTAAACATGAATTTCAAACAGAAGTAGGGCAACTCCTTAAACTCATGACTCACTCTTTATACTCAAACAAAGAGATTTTTATAAGAGAGCTAGTGTCAAATGCGAGTGATGCTATTGATAAATTAGAGTATTTAAAACTTACAGACGAAAAACTGAAAGGTTTAGATACAACTCCACAAATAAATATTAAAATCGACGAAGAAGACAAATCTTTAACAATCGCAGATAATGGTTTAGGTATGAATGAAGAAGATTTAATTTCTTCTATTGGTACTATTGCGAAATCTGGTACAAAATCATTTATGGATAACCTTACAGGTGATGAGAAAAAAGATAGTAATCTTATCGGTCAATTTGGCGTAGGGTTTTATTCTGTATTTATGGTAGCTGATAGAGTTGATGTTATTTCTAAAAAAGCTGGTGAAGACCAAGCATTTAAATGGTCAAGCGATGGTTCTGGAAGTTTTGATTTATCAACTTGTGTTAAAGAAGATGTAGGAACTGTGATCTACATTAAACTAAAAGAAGAAGAAATCAGTGAATTTGTTTCTAAAGCTAGAGTAGAAAATATTGTTAAAAAATATTCAAATCATATTCCCTTCCCAATTTTCTTAAATTATGAAGAAGAAGTAAGTGAAGAGTTAAGTGAAGAAGATAAAAAAGCAGGTAAAAAGCCTAAAAAATCTATGGAAAATAAAAGAGAGCAAGCAAATGAAGCTACTGCACTTTGGAGTCAGCCAAAAGCAAAATTAAAAGCTACTGATTATAATGAATTCTACAAAACTATTTCTCATGATTCTTCTGATCCTATGGCTTATGTACATACAAAAACTGAAGGTGTAAGTGAATATACAACATTGTTCTATATTCCAGCTGTTGCACCTATGGATATGTATAGAGTTGATTTTCAACCAGGTGTTAAATTATATGTAAAAAAAGTATTTATCACAGATGATGAAAAAGAACTATTACCGACATATCTTAGATTTGTTAAAGGTATCATCGATAGTGTAGATTTACCATTAAATGTTTCAAGAGAAATCTTACAAGAAAACAAAATTATGGCAAATATTAAACAATCTTCAGTGAAAAAAGTTTTAAGTGAAATCAAAAAACTTGCAAAAAACGAAGAAAAATACAAAGAATTTACAGCACAATATAATAGACCTTTAAAAGAGGGTGTATATCAAGATCATGTAAATAAAGATGCGATTTTAGAACTCATTAGATATAAATCTACAAATAGTACTGAAGATATGACTTCTTTTGCTGCATATAAAGAGAGAGCAGTGACTTCTCAAAAAGCTATCTTCTATATCGTAGGTGATGACGAAAAAGTTCTTAGAAATTCTCCACTTATGGAAAGTTACAAGAAAAATAATATCGAAGTACTTATCTTAGATGATAGAGAACTTGATGAAGTTATCACTCCATCTATTGGGTCTTATAAAGATTGGGATTTAAAAGATATCACATCTTGTGAGGCACCAAAAACTGAACAAACAGAAGACGAGAAAAAAGAAGTTGAAGAAAAATTCAAATCAATAGTTGAAAAAATCACTGGGGTTTTAGGTGAAGAAGTTAAAGAAGTAAGAACTACTACAAGACTTAGTGATAGCCCATCTTGTGTTGTAAAAGATGCCAATGATCCTATGGCTCAAATGGCTCAAATGATGAAATCAATGGGACAAGAAGTACCAGAATCAGCTCCTATTTTAGAAATCAACCCAGATCACGCAATTGTAAAATCATTAAATGCTTGTACAGATGAAACTATGATAGAAACTATCTCTTGGTTATTATTAGATCAAGCAAAAATGTCTGAAGGAATCAATATCAAAGATCCTGTAGCATTTACAAAAAGATTGAATGAAGTTATGGCTAAATCTTTCTAAATCTATATTATTTTCAACTAAAAGCTCTCTAAAGTTATCTTAGAGAGCTTTTTTATGCTTATTTTTATATTCTTTCATATTTCAATATTATACATAATAATTTCAGTTTATATTAATAAAAACAGACTATAATTCGCCCACTTAAAAAGATTGATTCTTTTTAAACTTATTAGTTCCGGCATAGCTCAGCGGTAGAGTAGATGACTGTTAATCATTTGGTCCTTGGTTCGATCCCAAGTGCCGGAGCCATTCAATTTTAAACACCTTAAATACTAGATTTACAAACAATCGCCCATTCACATTTAAAGTGCAACAAAACCATCTAAATTAATCTATTAAATTA
>CAWVZX010000082.1:0-5642 GCA_963934755.1 uncultured Arcobacteraceae bacterium
TGCTAGTTTGTAGAATAAATATAAATAGAATTAGTATAAGTTTTTTCATGCAGAATTCTATCTAAAATCAAAGCATATGTCTAGTAATATTTTTTGTCCTGATTCAAGTATTATTAAATCAGATTTCTGTATAATGTTCCTTGTATGCTCATTTATTCGAGTGATAAACTTGTGATAATTTTACAATTATTTTACAAATAGGAATATAATATGATAATAATACCTGCAAGATTAAATAGTAGTAGATTTGAAAATAAAATACTAGTAGATATTCTAGGTTTACCAATGGTTATTCGAACAGCAAAAGCTGTGTCTTCTTTAGATGATGTTGTTATTGCAACAGATTCACAAAAAGTTGTGGACTTAGCAAAAGCTCATAATGTAAAAGTAGTATTGACTTCAAGTCAACATCAAAGTGGAACAGACAGGATTAATGAAGCTGTGAATATTCTAAATCTTAATGATGATGATGTAGTAGTTAATGTACAAGCTGATGAACCATTTATTGAGCCAATGGTTGTACAAGCAGTAATAGATAAAGTTAAAGAATTAAAACATAGAGACTTTACAATGGTAAGTTGTTTTAAAGAGATAACTTCAGATATGGCAGATGATACTAATCATGTAAAAGTTATTTGTGATGATAATGGTGATGCTATATATTTTTCAAGATGTAAAATTCCTTATCATAGAGATCATTACAATACTGCAAAATACAAAGGTCATTTGGGTATTTATGGATTTACAAAAAAGAGTTTAAATGATTTTTGTTCTTTTAATGCATCTGCTTTAGAAGAAACTGAAAAATTAGAACAGTTACGAGCCATCTCTAATAGTTCAAAAATAAATATGGTACAAGTTGAATCTAATAGTTTTGGAATAGATACAAAAGAAGATTTAGAAAATGCATTAAATTTTTTTGAACAAAACTAAATTAAAAAAATATATTATACGGGGTAATTAAATATGAAAAATAAAGTTGTGTCAAAAATAGTTGGAGGTAAATACAAAAACAGAGTAATAGATTTGCCTTCTTTGGAGGTAACAAGAAGTTCAAAATCCATTTTAAAAGAATCTTTTTTTAATGTACTTCAATTTGATATCATCGATACTCTTTTTATAGAGGCCTTTGGTGGAAGTGGAGGAATAGGGCTAGAGGCACTAAGTCGTGGTGCTAAACATAGTTACTTTTGTGAGATAGATAAACTATCATTTAAAATACTTCAAAAGAATTGTCAAGCAATAGAACCTCAAAGCTGTACAACTTTATATGGTGATACTTTTGAAAAGATTCCGAGTTTGTTGGAACAATTAGAAAATCAAAAAAGTGTAAAAGATAATGATATTATTTTATATTTAGATCCACCTTTTGATATTAGAGCAGGAATGAATGATATTTATGAAGATACATTTACTATTGTAAAAGAGATTAAAAACCCAAATGTAGTTTTAGTAACATTTGAACATATGACAGGCTTAGAGATGCCAAAATTTTTAGGACTTTTTGAACTCTATAAAACTAAAAAATTTGGAAAAAGTTCTTTAACCTATTATCGCGTATAAATATATAGTGCTATATAATAAATATTTCACTTACTAAATTAGAGTTTATTTAAAATAAAATCTAATTTAGCAGTAGATAAAATTCTTTTAGCAAATCCTAAAATATATGTAGCTTTAGTTATATAATATCTTGGATTGACTTTTTTACTTGTAATTATTTTTTCTACTACTTTGGATACTTCAATCGCTTCAAGATTAAAGGGAACTGCACTTTTATTTACACTCATACTTTTATAATAGGCTTCTTTAAAACGTGAGTTTTCTATATCAATATTTTCTAAAGTTTTTCGCATAGCATTTTTTCTAAAATCACTTGTAATAGGACCTGTATTTAATAAAGTTACATTTATATTTGTATCTTTTAGCTCCAATCTTAATGTATCGGTTAATCCCTCTATAGCATACTTACTTGCATTGTATGCACCACGAAGTTTTAGAGAAATAACTCCTAGTATAGAGCTATGTTGTATGATAGTTCCATAACCTTGTTTTTTCATTATTTTTAATACTTGTATCGTAACTTCATGAAGTCCAAATACATTGGTTTCAAATTGTTCTTTTAGTACTTTTGTGCTTACATCTTCTAATGCTCCTGGTTGTCCATATCCAGCATTATTAAAAACAACATCGAGTGTAGCATTTGTTAATTTTAATATTTCATTGAGTGTAGATGTAATTGTTTCTTTTTTTGTAACATCAAGTAAAAAAGTAGTGAGTCCTAAATCTTTTAGTTTTAAAACATCTTCTTCTTTTCTGGCTGTTGCAAAAATTTTATAGCCTTTTTCATGGAGATATAAAGCAGTTTGAAAACCTATACCAGATGAACAACCTGTTATAAGTATAGTAGAAGTGTGCAAATTCATTTTTATCCTATTTTTGAAAATTTAAGATATTATAGCGAATGCTGAATATAAAACAACTATTAGATAATGAAGTAAAACAAAGAAATAATTGTGATGAATTAAATATAAATACACCAGATCCTTTGATGATTGCAAAAAAACATAATGATGAATACATTGCTCTTATTTGTGCATTATTTGCTTATGGAAATGCTAAACTTATTGTAGGGTTTTTAAATACATTAGATTTTAACTTGCTCAGTCAAAGTGATGAACTCATTAAAAGAACATTAGAAAATCATTATTATCGATTTCAAAAAGGTGCTGATGTTAGTTCCTTGTTTATTGCTCTAAAACGATTAAAAAAACAAGATAGTTTAGAAAATATTTTTAGACAAGGTTATGATCAAAATCAAGATATATTAGAAGGGATCTCAAAAATAATACAATCTGTTACAGATGCATATCAATATGACTCTAAGGGATATAAATTTCTAGTGGGCACTTTACCTAAAAGAGATAAACTAGGTGTGATTAAACTTATCGGAAATTCTCCTTATAAAAGATATAATATGTTTTTACGATGGATGGTTCGATATGATAATCTTGATATGGGACTATGGAAAAATATTAATACAAAAGATTTGATTTTACCACTTGATACTCACACATTTAAAGTCTCTTTAAAGTTAGGATTGCTAACTAGAAAGACTTATGATTTACAGTCTGCTGTATTGATTACTGAAAGATTAAAAGAGTTTAACAAATTAGATCCTATACAATATGATTTCGCCCTATATCGTTTAGGGCAAGAAAAAATACTATTAAATGTTGATAAAAGCTTTACAAAGAAAGGTTAAATATAAATGTCATCAAACCCTGAAAATATTTATAATTATCGTTTATTAAATCTTAAAAAGAAAAAAGTACGAACTTATTGCTAATTATACAGAAATTAATTTAAGAGATGGATATAATGGTAATTGTTATAATATGTACTTGATAAATACTTAAAAATAGGGGTTTACTAGCTTGAAAATACATATAGATATCGACTGTTTTTTTGTTTCCGCACATCGTATAAATAATTCCCAATTAGAAGATATACCTCTAGCTGTTGGCGGTAGAAGTAATTTAGCAATATTTGAAACACAAAAAAGTGAAAAAGTTATGAGTAAAATTGATGGTGCATTTACTAGCTCAATTTTAAGTAGTAATGCAAATAAAACTTTTGAAGAGTATTTTGTCGATGAGGATAAGCGAGTCAGAGGAATACTCACAACATCAAGCTATGAAGCTAGAAAATTTGGTATAAAGACTGCTATGAGTGTAGCTGAAGCTTTAAGACTATGCCCCCACCTTATTGTTTTACCTCCAAATTATCCTTTGTATCATGAACTATCACATAAATTTAAAATAATTTTAGAAAAAGAAATACCGTCCATCGAACAGTTTAGTATTGATGAATTTTTTGGAGATATTACGGGATGGATAAAAGATGAAGATGCCTATGAGTTCGCTTTAAAATTAAAAGATAAAATACAAAATGAAATCGCTTTGCCTGTATCCATAGGAATCTCTAATTCAAAGTGGATAGCAAAACTAGCAACAGAAGAAGCTAAACCTTTTGGAGTAAAATATGTCAAAACAGAAGATGTAAATAACTTCATCAAAGATATACCAATATCAAAATTTCCCGGTATAGGAAAAGGATACCAAGAAAGACTCGAAAAATATAATATATGTACTTTAGGTGAGATAGAAAATAAAAAAGATTTATTTTATTCTTGGGGTAAACCAGGTATACAACTTTATAAAAGAGTATGTGGAATCGACAATGAAAAAATAGCAATAGCACAAAGTAGAAAATCAATTGGACTAGGTCGAAGTTTTGATGCAATAGTAGAGAGAGATGAGATAAAAAGGCGTATCACAATTTTAAGTAGACATGTAAGTTTTTTAGCATTAAAAGGAAAACATAAACCTATGACATTTGCCATAAATTTAATGTATCAATATGGTGAAAAATCAAAAAACTTTATGAATACTAATAGAAGATTTAGTGAGTTATTTTTAAAGCAAGAGATGATTAAACTGTTTGATTTAACAGATGCTCACAAATCACATGCTATCATACAAATTAATTTAACATTATCAAATTTTGCTGAAAACAAACCTACTACTATGAATCTTTTAAGTTATGAAGAAGATAATAAACAAATAAGATTAACAAATTCTATGCAAAAATTAAGAGATAAGTATGGTATAGATATCATAAAAAGTGGAGGGGAGTTTAAATGATAGATTTAACAAGTACAAAAGAGATGATAGATATATATTATAAACTAGCACAAGAAGTAGATGAACTCAATGGAGGCGATGTATTAGAATTTCACATAAGCAATGATGAGATAGATTATAAAGCTTGGGTTGATTTATCTCATCTCTTGTTTTGTAAAATGTTAACACCTGTTATAAAAGATGATGAAATAATAATAATGAGTTTTAGAAAGTTAAATAAGAAAGAATCCTTTCATGAAGATATAAATGATGTAGAAGAAAAATATGGTATAGATTCTACCTTTGCTACGATTAATAAAAATAATCAACCCTCATTTTTAGTACACTATTTAAAAGCCTTGGAAAATGTAAAAGTAGATAAACGAATGCGTATTTTAAATCTAGGCGTTAATAGTGGTGAAGAGTTTGAGGTACTAAAAAAATATTCTAAAAATTTTGAAAACTTAGAACTTCTTGGCCTAGATTATTGTTCTTCAGTGATACAAGAAGCCAAAAAGAATTTTGATGATAAGAACATCTCTTTTTTAGTGGCTAATATCAATAATCTCGAAGATTTAAACTTAGGTAAATTTGACTTGATTATATCCATAGGAACGCTGCAAAGTACAAATATAGATTTCTATAAAGCTTTTATGAATATTGTTCAAAACTATCTAAGCCTTGATGGTGCGATGATTTTAGGCTTCCCAAACTGTAGATGGATAGATGGTGAAATGATTCATGGTAGTATGGTAAAAAACTATAATTTTTCTGAGTTATCATTAGTTTTTAAAGATGTAAATTTTTGTAAAAAATATCTACAACAAAAAAAATTTAGAGTAACTATTACGGGGAAAGACTATATCTTTTTAACAGCAACATCAATATACAAAGACAGGAGACCCTACAACTAATAAAATCAATCCCCTTATTCTATCAATATAGGAAGATTGAGTA
>CAWVZX010000083.1:0-5614 GCA_963934755.1 uncultured Arcobacteraceae bacterium
CCTAAACCTTGAGCTCCAATACCAATTTTATTGATATCTTCATATAGTTTTAGTCTTAATTCTTCTAAAGCAGTTTGAGGACCTCTTGCTTTTAATTTATGAATATCAACAGGACCCATCAATGATTCTTTTGCTAATAGCATCGATTTTTCAGGATTACCACCAATGCCAATACCCAAGATGCCAGGAGGACACCAACCAGCACCCATATTTCTTACATTTTCCATAACCCAATCATAGATTGAATCAGAAGGATTTAAAACTGCAAATTTAGATTTATTTTCACTTCCTCCACCTTTAGCAGCAACTGTAATATCAATAACATCTGAATTATCAACTTTAATATGAATAACAGCTGGTGTATTATCTTTAGTATTTATTCTCTGTCCTGCTGGATCTGAAACGATCGAATATCTTAAAGTATTTGTAGGATCAGTATATCCTAAAGCAACACCATCGTTGATAACATCTTCTAGCTCTTTGGTTAGCTCTAAGTTCGCTTTTAAACCAACAGTGACAAATACATTTATGCTACCTGTATCTTGACACATTGGACGATGACCCATTGCACACATTTTTGAGTTAATTAAAATTTGTCCGATTGCATTTTTTGCAGCTTCACCTTTTTCAACTTCATAAGCTTCAACCATCCCTTTTACGAAATCTTCGGGATGATAGTATGAAATATATTGAATAGCATCTGCTACACTTTGTTTGATATCTTCTTCTGTTATTTTTGACATTTTGCAAACCTTAGTAAAATTTTGCTAATCATATCAGAAGTTTCATTATGATGTATCAATAAATCCATACTAATTAATAGAATCTTAAACATTATTCAATTAGACTACGAAACTTTATATAGGAGAATATATGAATATACACGAATATCAAGCCAAACAAATATTTGCAAACTATGGTGTACCAGCGCCTAGAGGATTAATTGCAAATACTCCTGCTCAAGCATTAAAAAATGCTCAAGAATTAGGTGGAAATATTTGGGTTGTAAAAGCTCAAATCCATGCTGGTGGAAGAGGACTTGGTGGTGGAGTTAAAATCGTGCATTCTTTAGGAGATGTCAAAAAAGCTGCAACAGAAATATTAGGTATGACACTTATAACGCATCAAACAGGACCAAGGGGTAAACTTGTACGAAAAGTTTATGTTGAGGAGGGAGTGGAGATCGTTGCTGAATTATATTTAAGTATTGTGCTTGATAGAGCTTTAGAGATGCCAATTATTATGGCACTTAGTGAAGGTGGAATGGATATAGAAACTGTTGCACATAAATCTCCTGAAAAAATTATAAAAATCCCAATTGACCCTGATTTTGGATATCAAAGTTATCAAGGAAGGGAACTTATCTCTGCTTTGAAAATAACGGATAAAAGAGAACAATATAAACTACAAAGTTTTGTAAAAGCACTCTATAATCTTTATATAGAAAATGATGTTCAAATGGTAGAAATAAATCCATTAGTAAAAACTAAAACTGGTAGTTTTTTAGCACTTGATGCAAAAATACAATTTGATGATTCTGCGTTAGCTAGACATCCTCATTTTGAAGAGATGAGAGATATTCATGAAGAAGATCCTAATGAAAGAGAAGCTAGCTTATATGGTCTATCATATGTTCCACTAGATGGTGAAATCGGGTGTATGGTAAATGGAGCTGGTCTTGCTATGGGAACTATGGATACTATTAATTATATGGGTGGTAAACCTGCAAACTTTTTAGATGTAGGTGGAAATGCAAATCCAGAAGCTGTAGCAAAAGGTTTTGAAATCATATTAAGAAATAAAAATGTAAAAGCCATTTTTATCAACATATTTGGTGGAATCGTAAGATGTGATAGAATCGCCCTTGGAATTATAGAAGCTACAGAAACAGTAGAATTAAATGTTCCAATAATAGTGAGATTAGATGGTACAAATGCTGATGAAGCAGCAAATATTTTAGAAAAAGCAAAGATCAAAAATCTAATCATAGCTACAGATATTGCTGATGGTGCAAGAAAAGCAGTTGAATCTACAAAACAAGCATAAGGTACAATAAAATGGCAATTTTAATAAACAAAGATACTAAAGTGATCGTTCAGGGTTTCACAGGACGAGAAGCAACATTTCATTCAAAACAATGTATATCTTATGGAACAAATATAGTTGGTGGTGTTACTCCAAATAAAGGGGGACAAATACATTTAGATTTACCTGTATTTGACACTGTATCTCAAGCAGTAGCATCTACAAATGCAAGTGCTTCTATGATATTTGTACCGCCTGCTTTTGTAGCAGATGCAATTATGGAAGCAGCAGTAGCTGGCATAAAACTAGCTATTGTCATAACTGAAGGTTCACCTACATTAGATATGCAAGCTGCGAAATCTTGTGCAAATAAATACGGCATGATGATGATTGGACCAAATTGTCCAGGAATAATAAGTCCTAATGAGTGTAAAATAGGAATAATGCCCGGTAGTATTTTCAAAAAAGGTTCTGTTGGCCTTATCTCTAAATCTGGTACATTAACATACGAAGGTGCAAATCAAGTTTGTCTCGAGGGGTTTGGAATCACTACTGCTGTTGGTATTGGCGGTGACCCCATTATTGGATTATCCTTTATACAACTTTTAAAAATGTTTGAAGAAGATGAAGATACAAAAGCAATCGTTATGATAGGTGAGATTGGTGGTGATTTAGAAATTCAAGCTGCTAAATATATAAAAGATAATATCACAAAACCAATCGTTGCATTTATAGCAGGTCAAACTGCACCTGAAGGTAAAAGAATGGGACATGCAGGTGCTATCATATCAGGAACGACAGGAACTGCAAAAGAAAAAATGGAAGCACTTGAAACTGTAGGTGTGAAAGTAGTAGCAACTCCTGCAGATATTGGAAAAGCTATAAAAGAAGTTTTAAGTATATAAAATATAACTATTTTATATAATTAAGATATAATCCCCAAATAATAATTAAACAAAGAGGTAACATGGAAAGTGAATTTAGAGTAGAAAAAGATTTTTTAGGTGAAATGAATATAGATGTTGATGCTTATTATGGTATACAAACGCTAAGAGCGAAAAATAATTTTGATATTACGCATACGAATATATCTTTATTCCCAAATTTCATTAAATCAATTGCTAAAGTCAAAAAAGCATGCGCACTTACAAACTATGAACTTGATGATTTAACATTGGAACAAAAAGATGCTATTGTACAAGCTTGTGATGAGATAATAGATGGAAAACTACATGATCAATTTATCGTAGATCCAATTCAAGGTGGAGCTGGCACATCTACAAATATGAATTCAAATGAAGTTATTGCAAATAGAGCCTTAGAAATATTAGGACATCCTAGAGCATCTTATCATATTATCCATCCTAACAACCATATAAATTTGTCTCAAAGCACAAATGATGTTTATCCTACTGCAATAAAAATTACTTTACATCAGCTAATTTATAAATTAAAAGAGTCTTTACGACACCTACGAGATACATATAATATCAAAGCTGTAGAGTTCAAAGATATAATAAAAATGGGTAGAACACAGCTTCAAGATGCAGTACCTATGACCTTGGGACAAGAATTTAAAACTTATGCTATCATGGTAGATGAAGATATATTTAGGCTACGGGAAGCACAAGAACTTTTAAGACAAGTAAACTTAGGTGCCACGGCTATTGGTACAGGAATCAATACTAGAGAACATTATAGAAAAATTGTGATTAAAAACCTACGAAAAGTAACTGGTGTTGATTTTGATAACTCAGGAGATTTAATCGAAGCGACACAAGATACTGGAATTTTTGTACATGTTTCAGGACTATTAAAAAGAGTTGTTATAAAAATGTCTAAAGTTGCAAATGACTTAAGACTATTAAGTTCAGGTCCAAGAGCAGGATTTAATGAAATTAATTTACCACCATTACAGCCAGGTTCTTCAATCATGCCAGGAAAAGTAAATCCAGTTATTCCAGAAGTTGTAAATCAAGTTGCTTTTGAAGTTATTGGAGCTGATACTACTATCTCTATTGCGTGTGAAGGTGGACAATTACAGCTCAATGTATTTGAACCATTAATAGCATATAAACTTTTTACTTCCATAAACATGATGAGAAGGTCATTTGATGCTCTTGCTGAGAAATGTATCAAAGGTATAACTGCAAATGAAGATGTATGTATGAATAATGTTTTAAATTCTATTACTATTATTACATATTTAAATCCGGTATTAGGATATGAAGTCTGTTCTGCTGTTGCAAAAGAAGCGCTACAAACAAATAGAAGAGTTTACGATCTTATTTTGGAAAAAAAGCTTGTAACGCAAGAAAGATTAGATGAACTTTTACTTCCAAAAAATATGTTAAAGTTACAAGGATGACTTATATAAATGTACCTAAATATGATAAAATCCTAACAATAAAGGAAAAATATTGAAATGTGACATTACAAAAATTGCAAATGCTATACTATTTATGATGGAAAATAAAGTGATTAATCTAAATGAAAAAAAAGTATCAGCATTATTGTTTTTAATTGACTATGAACATTTAGAAAAATATGAAAAAAAAGTATTTGCTGAAGAATATATAAAAACAAAAAGAGCTCCTGAGCCTAAAATACTAGGTGATTTATTTCAAATCATAGCAAACGATGTAGACTTAGAAGACGAAGATGATAGAGTTTATATCATCACTGAATTATTAGACTTTTTAGATATCGAGATTTTAGAAAAAGAAAAATTTACAGAACTTGGATTTGTAAAAATGGAAGAAGAATATGATCCTTCATTATTTTCTAAAACTGAAAAAGAAGTAATGCATGAAATCATAGAAAAATACAAAAAAGAAACACCAAGACAAGTATCAAATAAAACTTTCGGTATTCAAAAAGTAAGAGAAACTACTATTGGTGACATTATTATTTAAGAAAATATGAGAGTGTAGAAGTAACTATCTAAAACCTGCGGTTTCTTTTAATAACTTCTCATATATTGCCATAATCACCTTAAAATATATTAAATAACGGATAGATTTCAAAGTAATTTCTAATATCAAAACAAGCTAGATACATTTCTTTAAATACTGAATCTTCTGTAGGAAACGAGCCTTTAGATTTTATCTTTCTTTTTATTGTTGCATTTAAAGATTCTATTGGATTTGTAGTATAAATAAGTTTACTTACTGTTTCTGAATATTTGAAAAATGTTGATAATTTAAACCAATGATTTGTTCAAGAAATAGTAATATTCGGATATTTTTTACCTCTAGTAAAGTTCCCATGGGAGATTTGAGGGGGAGATGGTATTATGCTTTTTAGCATAGAATTGAACTAATCTATTATATTTTAAAGTATCTATAGTATAAAGATTCATATCATTGCCAGAAAATAGTGTCATATTATTTATACTTATGATTAAGTCATTACTAGCATTTATAAGGGCATCGTTTCCTGCTTGTATTACCGAAGTATCTTCATTATTGAGTGTATCAACATTGAGTGTCAAATCATTTCTAGCATGTAAAGTAGAGTTTGTTGTATCTATAGTATTTGAGCATTGAGTTTTAAGTAGTGAGTATAGATATATGTACTATCTACTGTT
>CAWVZX010000084.1:0-5565 GCA_963934755.1 uncultured Arcobacteraceae bacterium
AAAACCTCAAATATAGGAATTGTTGTTGATGAAATAGAGGGAGATTTCCTCATTGAGAGTAATGGTAGAAAACAACTATCAAAAAAAGCAGTGAGCTGTTTAGTTTTGCCACAAATTGGAGATAAAGTTTCATTATTCTTTGATGATAATAAAATTTATATTATCAACATTTTATCTTCAAAGAAAGCTCTCATACTTAAGGCCGATGAACTTACCTTAGATATAGAGAAAATAAATTTAAAATCAAATTTTTTTGATATTAATATTGAGAACATTACATCAAAGATTAGTAATTTTCATGCTTTTATTAGAAATATAGACTTATCATCGATATTCACAAAATTTAATAGTACAGATATTCAGGTTACAGCTCAAATGAAAAAGGAATTTACACAATTTAGAGTCAATCAATATGAAACGCTTGAGACAAAAATTAGTTCTATTGAAAAGAAGGAAGCAAATATAGTCAAAAAGAATATTAATATTGAGCATAAAAATATAGGATCTATGTTCACTAAAGCAAGTGGACAGATCAAATTAGATGCTGAAAATATCAATTTTGGTTAGCATGTTAAATATATATGTAAAAAAGGAGAAGATTTGAAAACTTACAACGTGATTACAAGCTTACTGATTTCACTATTATTTGTATCTTGTAGTAGCCCTATAAATCTGGATACATTAGAAGAAACAAGTAATTTAGTTTCCTTTAAGAAAAAAGGTATTAATATACAGTATAGAGCCGTTAAAAAATTAAACTTCTACGAATTCAACAATCATAGTATGACTTTTATAATATATCAGCTAAATGATATTAATAATTTTAATCTTTTGATGAAGGAACCCAAGGAAAGAGAAAAGCTAATGTCAGGAAGAAAATTTGACAATACGGTTATATCTTTTGAGCAATTTTTTATTATACCAAATAAGAAGGGTGTAATTACTATAGATAGAGTAAAAGGTGCTAAATGGGTAGTTCTTTTAGCTGGGTATTACAATTTTAATACAAAAGAAGATGTTTATATTGCTTTTCAATCCTTAATTAAAGAAAAACATTGGTATGATTTTGATACAGAGAATATTGAGTATAAGGCTTTGGATATTAAGGTACTTTTTAATCAGAATAAATTACAAGCAGAGGTTGTCGAATGAATACAAAAAAGAATCTTTATTGGTCTGATGGGCTTTTTTTAAAACCACATCATTTCCAATTTATTGACCAAAAGACAAATGATAATCTCACCTTTATTTTAGATAAAATATATCCTAGGGACTATGGATTTGTAGAATATACAATAAATCTTAAGAACTTAAAAGAAGGTATTTTAAGTTTAAGTTCATGCGAATTATTTATAAATAATACACTTATTAATTATCCTATAAATTCAAATATTATCAAGCGAAATATAAATGGCGAAATAAAAATTGACAAAAACAAGAAATATTATTTAGGTGTTAAAAAACGAGATAAAGACTATAATAGTATAGAAATTACTCATATAAAACAATTAAATAATAGTACACGATATAGTAATATGGAAAATGAATTTGAGGAAGTTTCAAGTTTATACAACACACAAGACAAAGCAGATTTCTCTTATGTAAAATACACACTTCAGTTTTTTTGTGAAGAAGAGATATCATCTATAGATGATTATGATGTAATATCACTTTGTAAAATAAAAAACAATAATGAAGAACTTATTCTTCAAGATGACTTTGTCGCACCACTATTTGATATTTCTCATAATCCAATTATATTAAAAAAAATTAATGCAGCTTTTAAATTAATTGTAGATTCTATGAAAATCCTAGAAGCAGATAAATTAAAATCACAAAACCTTATAATATTATCCAATATCAACCCTCTAATTGTAGAATTTCAATCAATACAAAGTAAATCATATGTTGCGCCCTATGATATTTTTATTATATTTGAGAAGATGATATCTGTCTTAAGTGTATTCACAAAGAGTTACAATATGGATATCTTTTTGAATTCAAAAAAAAATTCATTAAAATATGAACACGAAAATATTATTATGAGTTTTTCACAATTATATACCCAATTACAAGAGATACTTGATGAAATTATTGATAAAAAAATTGAAATCCAAAGAGAATTTATTTTTCATTTCAAAAAAAATGAAGATAAACTACTTATTGATATTAACAAACAGTTTTTTGATAAAAAATATACATTTTATATTGAGTTTATTAATGATAACAAAGACAAACTCATTGAAAATATCCATTATTTGAAAATATCAAATGTTGATTCTATTGACAGGGTAATTTCTAGTTCCATTTCAGACATAGGTTTTCAAATTCAAGCTGCATCAAATTTAAATTTCCCAATTGCTTCTAATAGTGTTTACATAAAACTAGATATAGGTCAAAAAAATTGGGATAAAATTGTAAAAACAAGAAATTTAGCACTTTATATTGATAACAATCTTATAAAGGAAGCAAATTTAGTCTTGTTGGATGATGCCCATGAATGATAAGGTTATGGAGATACTATATATATATTCTAATTTAGTTTACTACACACAAAGAATAATTTTAAATAGTGAAGAATTTACTTACGAAGATACAAATACTAGCTATGCGAAGCTGATTAATCAAGTTAAAACTGAAATGAGCTCAAAGTCTTTAGAAAAATATTACAAAACGACACTATTAGCATATATCGCATGGATTGATGAGCAGATAATGCTATCACATCTTAATTTTAAAAAAGTGTGGATGAAAAATTTATTGCAAAAAAAATATTTTCAAACCTCTGATTTAGGACATGTATTTTTTATTAATTATAATAATTTGGATGACGATGATAAAGATTTAAAAATTATCTATTTGTATGTATTGTCTTTGGGATTTGAAGGCAAGTACTCATTAGATAAAGATGAATTGGAAGGTTTTATTACAAAAGAATTAAATCTACATAATATAAATTTAGAAGTGGATTATTTCAATAAAATTTATGATCTAAAGAGCCCCACCGTAACACCTATAAAAAAAGCACAACTAATAAAAGGAGGATATTTGATTATTATTGCGATAATATCTATTTTATGTATTATCACTATGTATTTTTCTCTTAAAAACCAATCAGAAGCTTTCTTTAGAATATTTGGGACTATACAATGAAATCATTTTTAAAAGTTATTTTGATTATTTTCTTATTTTTAGCCTTGGCCTTGGCTATTTATTATTTGACATTGTACAATAATTGGCCCTTAATCAGAGGTGTTTATATATATTGTATTATTATTGGAATATATATTGTTTATTTAATAATTAGAAAGTTATATTTAAGATATAAAGAAAAGCAATATATTAAAAAAATCATTGCTCAAGATAGTGATAAATTAGGCTCTTTGCAAATTGGTAATATAAGACAAACACTAGAACAGTCATGGTATTCTTCTTTAAATATATTAAAAACATCCCTTTTGAAGACAAAAAAAAATCCAGTGTATGCTCTTCCTTGGTTTGTGCTTTTAGGAAGTAAATCTTCAGGAAAATCAACTTTATTAAAGAATGTAACTTTGCATTCAAATATAAAAAATGATTTTTCTGTTAGAGAAAATTGTTCTTGGCATTATTTTGATAATTCAATAGTATTGAATTTAAGTAGTAAATATTTAAATAAAAGTTATGATTTGCATATTTCAAAAGAGTGGGAATACCTACTAATTTTGATGCAAAAAACACGAAAACAAGAACCAATAAATGGAATAATAATTGCAATTAGTATTGATGATTTGATATCTAAAGATGAAGATATTTTATCAAGAGAATCCTTGCTTGTGAAAAAAAAGATTGATGAAATTATAAGTGCATTTGATGCTCAATTACCTATTTACGTCATTGTAACAAAAATGGATAAGATATTTGGTTTTTCTGAAACGCAAAATTATGTTCTTGAAAAAAACAAACAATCGGTATTGGGTTACACAAATGACGATTATGATAATATAGAGAATATCAATGCAAATATACAGAACTCTATAAATTATATTTCTGATAATTTAAAAGAACTATCTAAAGAGCTTTTCTTGCAGCAAAATAAGCATTTTGATAAAATCACTTATTTTAGCAAAGAGTTTATTTCAGTAAGTGCTAAACTTAAAAATTACATAAATTCTATTTTTGATGATAAGTTATATCAATATTTACCTAAATATAGAGGATTATACTTAACTGGAACTGCGTCAAACGATTTCGTAAATACTTTTTCTTTAAAAAATGAGTTGAAAGATAAGAAAATTAACAATGAAAGTGTAGCAATTAATATATCACATATTAATAATCTTTTCAAAAAAGTTATACCTCAAGATAGAAATATTTTTTCATTTTTAAAATTAGATAAACAGTTTTATTTAAGAATATTCTTTACAGTATTCATTTCACTTTTTACAGTAGGATGGTTTCTCCTATCATATAAACAAAATGATCAAATATTAAGTTTACTAAAAGATTACCGAAAAGCAGAAACAGTCAAAGATAATTTTAGTGTTAACACACATATAATGTATCAAAAATTTATCTATACGAGGGATATTAAAGAACTATATGAAAAGTCATTCTTTGCACAATACGGATTTCCTCAATCGAAAAACTTAATAGCTAAAATCGATATTGCCTTTAATATTGATTTTATTAGAGTATTATTATCTGACTTTGATAATGATATAGAAAAACTAGTTTCTACTAAAAAAATAAGCGATCAAGAATATTCTATTTTAGTAGCATATTTACTACAAAATATTAAAGCACATAGAGATATTATGTCGAATATTGACTTTAGTATTGAGGAGATATCATACACCCATGATATTGTAGATTTAAGTAGAATTATTTCAAGCGATTTAAGCAATAATAATTTTCTAGATATGTATTATAATTTTTTAATCACAACAAATGATATTCAATTTATCAAAGATAGACACGACCTAATGGAGCAATATCTACAGAATTTGTTATCCAAGCGTAGTATAAATTTACATTGGCTAATTTCTTCTTCACTTATCAAGGGAACGGACATAAAACTATATGATTTCTGGCCTAATTTAAATATAAATAAGAATTTAGATAGAATTTCTGTTAGTGCTGCATTTACAGTAGAAGGTAAAAAAAAGATTGAGAAATATATAAAATTACTCAAAGAAATTTCTTTTCATAATAGCTCTAAGTTAAATTATTCAATTAGTGAATTTTGGGATTGGTATGATGATTTATTTTTTGATAGATGGTATTCGTTCCTCAAAGATTTCAATAATGCTTTTGATTATTATGATTATTCCGTTAATAGACCCATGTTGCTTTTTTCAATGTTTTCAAAAGATAATTCTTATAAGAAAGTAATTACATACTTTGCAGAACAATTAGAAATGTATGAAAATAGAGATATACCGAAATGGGCAAAAGAGATGGTATCGCTTAATAAAATTTTAAAAATATCTATTAAAATAGATAATCAGGAAAAAAATAAAAACCATAGCTTGGTCGATGATTTAAAATTAAAGCATGAAGAGAGTCAAAGTAAATATGCATCAA
>CAWVZX010000085.1:0-5423 GCA_963934755.1 uncultured Arcobacteraceae bacterium
ACTAAAAGAGATTACAAGTATTTCAAATATAAAAACAAAAGCAGAAAATATATCTTTTAAGGATTTATATTTAGATGGAAATAAAATTGATTTACATGATGTAAATCTAGTAAATAATATTGTAACTAATATCAAAGGTATTTACAAAAATAAATACCTTTATTTTAACAATTCTAAAATTAAATTGTACTTCAAAAAAGCAATAAAAAAACCAGAAGATGGAGAAAGGATTTCTATCTCTTCTGGTCATTTAAGTATTTATAGATCTTCAATGCAGATTGTTATACACAAAAGTACAGATTTTAGAGTTTATTAAACTATTAAATTTCTTTACCTAGTATTTTTTTAATTGTAATGCTACACATAGTAAGTCCAAAAGCTCCAGTAACACCTACAAAACTTCCTAGCTCTTTACACTTTGGATTTTCACTACTAAATATAACTTTGTAACTCTTTCTAAATCTATCTTTTTTTAACATATCTCGTATTTTTCGAGCAAAAGGGTCATTGTACGTTTTAAAAATATTTATATATTCTATTTTTGTTGGATCAAATCTTTTTGCACTTCCAGTAGTTGATACTAGTTTTTTATGATACTTTTTAATTAACTCAACTTTCATAGGAATATCATCAATTGCATCCAAAATTAAATCATACGAACTCATATCAAAAGTATCTAACCATTTTTGCGTCACTTTTTGATTTATAGCAGTAACTTTTGGATATAAAGTTTTTAAATGATCAACTTTTACAGAGCCTATTGCTCCAGGAGTTTCACTTCCCATTTGTCTATTTTGATTTGATTCTTCATATATATCATAATCAACAATAGTAATATCTGTTAATCCTGTGCGATATAACCCATCAAGAGCAAAACTACCCACTCCTCCTACTCCTAATAATATTACCTTTGCATTTTGTAATATCTCAAAATCACTTCCAAATAAAGTTTTACTTCTACTATATTTCAATCTCCATTTTCCTTTCTCTTCTTCTTGATAATAATACTTATATTCTTTAGTAAATCATGCCCTCTTTTAAAAGTGCTTGTCTTACATTCTTCATCTGTCTATGTTTATCATTACACCACATAGGAGATAACAAAGAAGCATCACTAATTCCTGCAGTTACTCGTGATAACGAAATATCTTCTGGTAACATTTTAACTGCTTTTACTAAAGTATCTAAATATTCCTCTTCAGAGATAGGTTCAAAATTACCTCTTCTGTATTCATTTGTTAATAATGTATTTGTAACAACATAAAGAGGATGAATTTTAATAGAATCTACATTTAATTTTACTGTTTCTTCTACCCCTTTTAGCATCATCTCTTGAGTTTCTTCAGGAAGACCAAAAACTAAATGTCCACATACTAATAAATTTCTATCTTTGGTTTTTTTTATCCATTCTTGAATATTTGCAAAATCATGGCCGCGATTTATTTTTTTTAATGTTTTATCATAAACGGATTGAATACCATATTCAAGCCAGATCTCTTTTGTTTTTGATAACTCTTCTAAATAATCTAAAGTTTCATCAGTAATACAATCAGTTCTTGTACCAATGCTTAAACCTATAACATCATCAAACTCTAAAGCTCTACCATAGAGAGTTTTAAGCGTATCATGAGGTGCATAAGTATTTGTAAATGACTGGAAATAAACTAAAAATTTCTTCGCCCCAAATTTATTTTGTAATCTTTCTTTTGTAGCATCAAATTGCATTTTTAACTGAAGTAATTGTTTATCCAAGTAAGGATTTTCAGTACTTCGTAAATTTAATTTGAATTTTGACTTATCAACTTCATTTGGAGAAAACGATTCATTTTCACAAAAGCTACAACCACCTTTAGCAACTGTACCATCTATATTTGGGCAAGTAAAACCAGAAATACTTATAGGTACTTTATATACTTTTTCACCATGTTTCTTTTTCCAATATTTACCAATAGTAAGAATATTCTTCATTTTAAAAATTATAGCACTTACGCTATAAAATAATCTCCATCAAAACTAACCATAGAATAATTCCTCTCTCTCCCTAAAGCATCTTTTAAATTATCAATAGATAAATATTCTAAAGAGTCTGCTTCAATATACTCTCGAACTTCCTCTTTAGTTTTCATTGCATTAATTAACTCTTCTTTTGTAGGAGTATCAATACCATAAAAACAAGGATACTTGATCATAGGACTTGCAACTCTAAAGTGTACTTCAGCTGCACCTGCATCTTTTAACATTTTTACTATTCTTTTGCTTGTAGTTCCTCTTACAATACTATCATCAATAACCAAAAGTCTTTTACCTTGAATTAAAGATTTCATAGGACTAAGCTTCATCTTAACTTTCAAATTTCTCATGGTTTGCGTCGGTTCTATAAATGTTCTACCTATATAATGATTTCTAATAATTCCCAATTCAAATGGAATTCCAGATGCTTTAGCATACCCCAATGCAGATGGAACTCCACTGTCTGGTACTGGTACTACCATATCAAATTTTAAATTATCTTTATCATTATGTGCAAGTGCTTGACCCATTTTTTCTCTAACAGCATAGACATTTTTACCATCTATATCACTATCTGGTCGTGCAAAATAAATATATTCAAAAGCACATGGTCTAAACTCCTTTGTATCATCTAGCATAATAGATTCTGCTTCAGGAAATTCTTCACTAAAAATTAGCATTTCACCTGGTTTTACATCTCTAACAAATTCAGCATCAACTAGATCAAAACAACATGTTTCACTAGCAATAATATATCCACCAGATTTAAGCTTACCAACACTTAAAGGTCTAATACCATGAGGATCTCTTACTACAAAAAGTTTACTTCTACTTTGAATAATAAAGTTGTATGCACCTTTTAATTTTCTTAAAGATTTTGTTATTCTATCTCTTAATTTATCTTGACTTGATTTGGCAATTAAGTGAATTAAATTCTCAGTATCCATTCCTGTTTGAAAGATAGAACCTTCATCGATAAGTCTTTTTCTCACTACATCTTTATTTACAAGATTTCCATTATGAACTATAGATATTTCACCTAATTTATATTTTGCCTGAATAGGCTGAGCATCAAATACAGAATCGTCACCTGCAGTTGAGTATCTATTATGTCCTATTGCCATATTTCCTTGTAAAAGTTTAAAAGTATCTTCATCAAAAACATCTCTTACGAAACCTCTTCCTTTGACCGTAATAATTTTTTTAGAATCTGAACCACCGGCACTAATACCTGTAGCTTCATGACCTCTATGTTGCATAGCAAATAAAGCTGCTGATGCTAATTTTGCCGCGTCATCGTTTCCATATATTCCTACTATTGCACACATATTAAAGTCCTAGACAATCATTGATACTGTATAAACCAACTTCTTGATTTACCAGCCATTTACCAGCTTTTATAGCACCTTTGCTAAATGTATTTCTAGAAGTAGCTGTGTGATTTAATTCTATAAATTCACCATCGTTATAAAAGCCTGCTGTGTGACGACCAACTATATCACCACCTCGTAAACTCATCACAGCAATTTCATCTTTTGTTCTAGTCCCTATAATCCCATCTCTACCAGACACTCTTATTTTATCGATATCAAGTCCTCTAGCCTTTGCTGCATATTCCGCTAAAGTTAAAGCAGTTCCACTTGGACTATCTATTTTATTTCTATGATGTTGTTCTAAAATCTCACAATCGAACTCAGATAATGTTTTAGATGCAAGTGCCACAAGTTTATTTAAAACTGCAACTCCTAAACTCATGTTAGTTGCATATAAAATTGGAACAATTTTACTAGCTTCGATTAATAAATTTTTTTGGTGTTCATTAAAGCCTGTAGTAGCTATTACTAAAGGCTTTCCTTGTGCAGTTTGAATAACAGTAGATAGCAATTCTTCTGTTGCCGTTGGAACAGAAAAATCAATAATCACATCTGATGCATCTATGAGTGTTCGAATGTCATTTGTTACTACAACTTCATCTGGTAAAGCTCTTTGTAACTTACTAAAAACGTGAACACTTGCTACGCAAGCTAGTTCATCCTTCTCTAAATCATCTATAAGTAAAGAGCCAACTCGACCTGTACTTCCTAAAATTCCAACTTTTAACATCATATAATCCCAAGGTTTAGTTTAATTATTTGCATTATACCCTTTTAGTTTTAAAATAACTTATTGTATGATTGTCTTACATATATAGTTTTATATTGATTTAATGATAATTCTATTTAAAAATTAAAATAAGGAGACTTATGGAAGAAAGATTTTTACAATGCCCATATTGCTTAGAAAGAGTATCAATTCTCTTAGATACTGGGCTTGATGGTCGTGCTGATATTGTAGATGATTGTGAAGTTTGCTGTAGACCTATTGAAATCAATTATAAAGTTGAAGATTACGAAATTGTAGATTTTTATTACCAATCAATTGAAGGAAATGAATTTTAAAATTTATTGTCATATATACATGTCAATAAACTTTAATCTGAATTATAATGAATTATTTTGAAGATATTCATGTGCCATATATGAACTTCTAGCATATGGTGTACTATGTACAAATTCAAATCCCATATCCATAGCTAACATCTTATATCTAGCAAATTGATCTGGATGTACATACTCTACAACTTTCTCAAAATCACCCGATGGTGCTAAATATTGACCGATACTTAAAAATTTACAGCCAACATCAAGAAGATCTTTAAACACACCTAGCATCTCTTCTTCCGTTTCCCCTAATCCAACCATCAGGGCACTTTTTGTTTTAATAGCATCGCCACCTAATTCTTTTAGTCTTTTTAAAACACGAATTGATCTTTCATATGAAGCATTTTTTCTTATTTTATAAAATCTAGGTACAGTTTCAATATTATGTCCAATAATTACAGCTCCACTATCAACAACTCTTTGTAGTGATGCCTCTTTTGCTTTAAAGTCTGGGATTAAAATTTCTACTTGTGTACCATCTGTTTTTTCTAAGATATCTTGAGTTACACGATAAAATTGTTCTGCACCGCCATCTTTTAAATCGTCTCTAGCAGGACTTGTCAGAACTACAAATTTTAATCCAAGATGAAGTACTGATGTAGTAACTTTTTGAATTTCTGATAAATCCACTTCTGTTGGCATTCCCGTTAATACATTACAGTACCCACATCTTCGAGTACAAATATTCCCCAAAATTAAAAATGTAGCATTTTTATTTGCATAACATTCACTAATATTAGGACATTTTGCTTCTTGACAAATCGTATGCAAACCTCCCACATCTTTTAAAAGGTCTTTCATCTCTTTTTGAGCTGAAAATGATATTTTTTTTCTTAGCCATTCTGGTTTTTTAAAATCTATTTTACTTTTCATAGTCATATTTATCCTTCGTATAATACATTATCGTTCAATTAGTTAAAATAAGAACGGATT
>CAWVZX010000086.1:0-5383 GCA_963934755.1 uncultured Arcobacteraceae bacterium
AATATATTTAGATGATGAAGTTAAAAATTTCTTCTTGAAAAATATCAAAGAAAAAACAAGTGATTTTTCTTTAAATAATATTATTAATTCATTAATAAAACAAGATATTGAAATTTCAAAAAGACTGTCGTAAGTGTCGCATCAATAAATTTATAAAGAGACTAAATTTTTATTTAGTCTCTTTTTTTGTAGTTGTTTTTTTCGCAGGTTCTTTTTTAACCACTGTTTTCTTTACAGCAGGTTTTTTAACTACGGTTTTCTTTGCAGGAGCTTTTTTAGCTGGAGCTCCTCGTCTCCCTTTTACTGGTTGATTTTTGATGATTTCTTTTACTTCATCCCAATTTAAAGCTTTTATATCTTGCTCATCCAAGCCTTTAGGTAGTTTATAGTTTTTCTTTTTAGATTTGATGTATGCTCCGTATCTCCCTATGATGATTTGTGTTTCTTCTTCTGGAAAATCTTTTATAAGTGCTTTTGATTTTATCTCTTTTAGTTCTTTTATCACTTCTAATGCACGAGGTAATTCTACAGTATAAGGATCATCTTCTTTTAAAGAAAAGTATTCCGACTTGATTTGTAAATAAGGACCAAATCTACCTATATTTACTTTGATGTCATTTTCATTTTCATCTTCTCCTAAAACTTTAGGTAGTTGTAATAATACAAGTGATTCTTCTAAAGTGATACTATTTACACTAAGAGTATTAGGAATAGATGCTATTTTTGGTTTCTCTTCATCTTCTTTTGTACCACATTGTACATATGGTCCATATTGTCCAACTCTTGCTGTTATAGGCTTTTTCATTTCAGGATGATCACCAAGTTCTCTAATGTCAGAAAATTTAGCACGAGGAGCATTTTCTGTTTTATCTTCTACATTTTTTACAAATGGTTCATAAAACTTTTTCATAACATCTTGCCAAGCCATTTTGCCTTCTGCAATTTTATCGAACTCTTCTTCTACATGAGCAGTAAATCCAAGACTTACAATATCATCAAAGTGTTCAACCAAAAAGTCGTTCACGACTGTTCCTATTAAAGTAGGTTTCAGTTTTTTATCTTCAGTTCTAATAACATATTCTCGCTGCTGAATAGTCGCGATTGTAGGAGCATAAGTAGAAGGTCGTCCGATACCCTCAGCTTCCATTTTTTTAACTAAAGATGCTTCTGAATATCTTGCAGGTGGTTTTGTAAAGTTTTGTTCTGTGATTAAACTTTCAAGATTTAGTACTGTACCTTGTTTAATTGTAGGAAGAATTTTTTCAGCATTTTCAAGTGCAGATTCAGGATCATCACTACCTTCGGTGTAAGCTTTCATAAATCCTGCAAATACTATTCTTGTACCCTTTGATTGGAATTCATATTCTTTATTTTTTCCAGCGATTATTTTATATGTAGTATTAGCAACAATAGCTTGTGACATTTGTGTTGCCATTGTTCTTTTCCAAATAAGGCTATATAATCTATATTGACTATGATCTAGATAAGGTTGTGCATCGCTAGGTTTTAGAGATAAATCAACTGGACGAATTGCTTCATGAGCTTCTTGAGCTCCTTTTGCTTTACTTTTATAAATTCTAGGTTTAGCTAAAGCATATTCTTTCCCATATTCACTAGATATTACCTCTTTTGCAGCACTTGTAGCAAATGTAGATAAGTTTACACTATCTGTTCTCATATATGTGATAAGACCACCACTATGTCCTGGAATATTGACACTTCCTTCATAGAGTTGTTGGGCTACGATCATAGTTTGTTTTACACCAAAACCAGCTTTTCTGCTAGCTTCTTGCTGTAGTGTTGATGTTGTAAATGGAGGTGGCGGTGTTCTTTTACTTTCTTTCTCTTCAATTTCTTCTAAAACATAATTACCTTGCGTACAAGATGCTTCGATAATTTTTGCTTCTGCTTCATTAGTTACTTTTGCTAATCTTCCATTTACTTTTGCTAATTCAGCTTTGAGTTCAGGGGTATTAAATTCTGTTTTTATTTTCCAAAATTCAACAGGTATAAAAGCTTCGATTTCTCTTTCTTTATCTACGATGATTCGTACAGCAACACTTTGAACACGACCTGCACTTAAGCCATATCTAACTTTTTTCCAGATCAGAGGTGAAAGTTTATATCCAACTGCTCTATCTAAAATTCTTCTTGCTTGTTGTGCATCAACTAAATTTTGATCAACCTCCCTAGGATTTGCTAAAGCTTTTAGTATAGCTTTTTCTGTAATTTCATGAAATACAATTCTTTTTAAAGGGTTTTTTTCTATTTTCAATGCAGGAATAAGATGCCAAGCAATTGCTTCTCCTTCTCTATCTTCATCGGCTGCTAGATAGATAACTGTATTTTTATTAATTTGTTTTTTTAAATCAGCAATCACTTTACTTTTGTCACGAGAAACCATATATTGAGGTTTAAAGTTATCTTCAGGATCAAAGCCTAGATTGGACTTAGGAAGATCTCTTACATGACCCATAGATGCCATAACTGTATATTCTGAGCCTAAAAATTTTGATATGGTTCTGGCTTTTGCAGGTGACTCTACTATGACTAAATTTTTCATTTATTGCCTTAATATTTTGAAATTATGAGCGAATACTAACATAAATAAATTAAATTTTATGTAATTAGAATAAAAAAATTTATTTATACACGATGACTCTTTACTAAATTTTAGATATAATAATTGAAAATTAATAAAATAGGATAATATATTGTCATTAGAATTATTACTAAAACAAGCCAATACGATTAGATTCTTGTGTGCTGATATGGTACAATCTGCAAATAGTGGACATCCAGGTGCTCCTATGGGGATGGCTGATATTGTTACAGTTTTAAGCAAGTATTTAAAAATAGACCCTACAAATTCTACATGGTTAAATAGAGATAGGTTAGTATTTAGTGGAGGCCATGCTTCTAGTATGGTATATTCTCTTTTACATCTTTGGGGATTTGACTTGTCTGTTGATGATTTAAAAAAATTTAGACAAACAGGTAGTAAAACACCAGGTCATCCTGAATATAAACATACTCATGGTGTAGAGATTACTACAGGACCATTAGGACAAGGTGTAGCAAATGCAGTTGGTTTCGCAATGGCATCTTCACATGCAAAACATATATTAAACACAGATACATCAACTGTTATTGATCATCATGTATATTGTTTTTGTGGTGATGGAGATTTACAAGAGGGTATATCTTACGAAGCATGCGCAACAGCAGGACATCAAAAACTTTCAAATCTTACTATTATTTATGATTCAAATGACATTACAATCGAAGGTGATATTTCTATTGCTTGGAGTGAAAATGTTCAAAAAAGATTTGAAGCTGTAAATTTTGATGTTATAACAATAGATGGACATGATTTTGAAGCTATTGACAATGCTTTAGTAAGTTCAAGAGATACAGATAAACCTACATTAATAATTGCTCGAACTTCTATTGGGAAAGGTGCTGCTACACTAGAAGGGTCCCATCATACTCATGGTGCTCCTTTAGGTGATGTAGAGTTAGCTGCGTCTAAAGAAAAAGCTGGATTTGATTCTTCCGTCTCATATGTAATCGATGCTGATATAAAAGCTGCTTTTGATAAAACAGAAACTGGAAAAGTTTTAAGTTCTACTTGGAATAAAAAACTTACAATAGAAGATAATGACAAACTAAATACACTAATCAATCCAAACTATGCAAGTATTCAGTATCCAGATTTTAGTGAAGTAACAAATATGGCAACACGAGATTCAAATCATAAAATCTTAAATGCAATCGCTAAAGCAGTTCCTGGTTTTATAGGGGGTAGTGCAGATTTAGCACCTTCAAATAAAACAAATTTAAGTGATATGGGCGATTTTCCAAACGGAAGAAACATTCACTTTGGCATCAAAGAGCACTCAATGGCAGCTATATCAAATGCTATGAATATCTATGGATTATTTAAAGTATTTAATGCAACATTTTTTATCTTTTCTGATTATTTAAAACCAGCTGCTAGAATGGCAGCACTATCAAATATTCCTACACATTTTGTATGGACTCATGATAGTATAGGAGTAGGTGAAGATGGTGGAACACATCAACCAGTAGAACAACTTTCTCAATTTAGAGCTATGCCAAACTTCTATACATTTAGACCAGCAGACGCTACTGAAAATATTGAGTGTTGGAAAACTGCACTTACTATGGATGCACCAACAGGTTTTGTATGTTCACGACAAGGTTTAAGAAACTTAAATGGTCAAAAAATAATTGGTGATGTTTCAAATGGTGGATATTTATTAGAAAAAAGAGATGGTGCCGATATAACACTTATGGCTTCAGGAAGTGAAGTTTCACTTTGTTTAGATGCAGCAGCTGTATTAGCAAAAGAAGATGTTTTAGTAAATGTAGTATCTGTTCCTTGTTTTGATTTATTATGCGAACAAGATGATGATTATATTGATGATATTATTAATATGGATGAAACAGTTGTTATAGCTGTTGAAGCTGCAACTGCTATTGAGTATTATAAATTTGCTGATCATGTTATTGGTATGAATACTTTTGGTGCAAGTGGAAAAGCTGGTGAGCTTTTTGAAAAATTTGGATTTACAAGTGATAAATTAGTTGCAAATATCAAAAAAATTATATCTTAAAAAATGCCTGATATCAATAGTCCAGTTCTTACAATAACGCTAACTGCCTTTATAATAGGTATTGTTCTGTATATTATCATTTATGTGACCTATTTAGCTTGGCACGAAAAATATGCTGAAGAACATAAAAAAATCATAGATAAATCATTTTATAATAAAAAATACGGATTTACAATTGAGAAATTACTTGAAATATCAAAAAAGTTATATCTTAAAATGTCTAATATGAATACTGCAGTTCTTGCAATAATTATGGGTACTTTAGTGCTTGTTATTTTTCTTTATATAATCTTTTAATAGGATTTTTAGATGACATATTTATCTTGGCATGATGAACATGCAAAAAAACATATGAAAATCGTAGAGAAGTTATCTCATTTAAGCGATGATGAACTTATCAAATATTTTGATTTTGATAATATGGTTCAAAAAGAATCAGACTTTTGCCTACTATATGCTACAAATGAAAAATGTCATAAAATAGATAAACTTAATTGTTACCTGTGTGCTTGTCCTCATTTTAGGGTAGGGGCGAAGTCTAGTACTTGTGATATCAAAAGTAAAAATGGTGCTAGTTTCACATCACCTGATGGTTATATACATCAGGACTGCTCAGGGTGTACTATTCCACATAAAGTAAGTTATGTGAAAAAGAACTTTAGTCGAAACTGGAAAGAGATTATGTCAAAAAGTTTCGACTAATTTTCTTCTTCTTCCATTTCTTGAATCATTGCTGTTATATC
>CAWVZX010000087.1:0-5343 GCA_963934755.1 uncultured Arcobacteraceae bacterium
TAAGTGATGAAGTGATTGCCCAAAGAAAAGAAAAATTTATTCCTCTTAAAAAAGAAATTAAATCAAGATGGCTACAACAATATAGAGCATTAGTAACAAATGCTAGTAACGGAGCTATTTTAAAAACTGATTTAGATTAAATCAGTTTTTTATTTTATAGATTAGGTTTCTTAATATACAACTTTCCAATGTAGCATTTCTTTTGCATACATTGGGACAACTTTTTCTTTTTTAAATTCATAAAAACTAGGTACTTCGAAATCTTCTTTTACCAAAGTCACTGTTTTATTGGATGGCTTCATTTCGTAAATTTCACAAGCATTATCTGATAAGAATTTTTGTAAATTATTGAGTTTGTCATTTTTTTCAAATAACTCTACTAATACTTGAATAGCAATTGGAGCAGTAAATACACCAGCTGCACAACCACAACTCTCTTTTGCGTGTTTAGGATGAGGTGCACTATCACTTCCAAACATTACTTTTTGATGACCTTCAAGTGCAACGCGTAGTAATGCATCTCTATCTATTGGTTTTTTAGGAATTGGTTTACAAAATAAGTGTGGTTGTAACATTCCACCTGCTACATCATCGAGTGTAATGATAAGATGATGAAGAGTAATTGTTGCGTACAAGTTTTCATATTTATCAAGCATATCAACAGCATCTTTAGTAGTAATATGTTCCATTATGATTTTTAATTTAGGAAAAGCTTTTGCTAAAGCTTCATATACACTCATAAATTCTTGTTCTCGATCCATAACAAAACCATTTGTTTCTCCATGAATGCATAATGGTATATTTAACTCTGACATAGCATTTAATGTAGGAGCTAAAAGTTCTGTATCTATAGTACTAATACCACCCTCACTATTTGTAGTAATTCCAGCAGGATAGAGTTTGATAGCAGATATTTCATCTTTAACATCTTCTAAAAATTCTCTCGTATATGGCTTGAAAAATAAAGTCATAAATGGTGTAAAATTATCTTCTTTATCTATAGCTGCTATAATTCTATTTCTATAGGCTATTACAGATTCTTTTGTAAGAATAGCTGGTACTAGATTTGGCATGACTATTGCACCAGAAAAAGTTTTAGAGGTTAAGGGTGCCACAAGATTTAGCATATCGCCATCTCTTAAATGTAAGTGCATATCAAATGGACTAGTGAGTGTAATTTTTTTCATAATATTTAAATCCTAAAATTGATGTATTAAGTAATTATATCTAATTTATTTTTTTAGCTAGCTTCTAAAATAGCTTTCGCACCATTTGTAAGTATACTTTTATTTTCAATATCAACTGAAATAATATAGTTATCTATATATGGAAGCAAAAATGTTTTTGAAAGATTTTGTTTGATAAGTTCTTCGCTAGTATTAATTATAAGATAATCACTCAAAGGCATTCTTTGAATATCGTTGATTGTTCCTAATATTTGATTGTTTTCTTTGATAGTACAAGCTATCATATCAAACCAAAAAAATTGTTTTTTTCCAAGTTTACACATATTTCGTGTGTCTTCTGTGGAAACATATAACTGTCTATTTGTAAGTTTTGTGGCAGCTTCAATAGTATCAATACCAAGGAATTTAACAACACTATTTACATTATTAAAACTTTCAATTATGAGCTCTTGATTTTTATCAGTGGTAAGTTTTGTATCTTTTTTAAATTGTTCGGGAAAGTCTGTATCAATGTGTAGTTTTTGTTGACCTTTTAAACCAACAGTTTTACCAAGTTTTGCTATAAATATTTTATCCATTATTTGCATAAAACTTTAATTTTATATGTATTCCCATCTTTTGCTTGACAACCATTTAGAATAGTTTTAATAGCATTGGTCATATTACCATTTTTACCTATTAGTTTACCTAAATCGCTATTATTAGCTATAATTTTTATCTCAAAGAAAGTATCATCAATTTTAGTTGATGATACCTCTATATCTTCAGGATAATTAACTATCATTTTCGCGTAAGTTGAAACGAAGTCAGTTACCATGATGATTATTTTTTAGCTGTAAGTTTTGCTACTCTCTCAGAAGGTTGGGCACCAACACTTAACCAGTAGTCAAGTCTTTCTTGATCTATTTTAAATTCCTTTGGTTGAGATACTGGGTTATAGTAACCAATTGATTCAATCCAACCTGAATCTCTTCTTTTTCTACTGTCTGTTACTACGATTCTATAAAATGGCATTTTATTTCTACCCATTCTTGTAAGCCTAATTGCTGTCATGTTATTTCCTTTTATTTGTGTGTATTAACTTGTGTGTCAAGTGCTAAACATTAAATATTAATACTTAGCACTTGGCAAAAGCTATCTTAGCTATCGAGGTAAGTTTGCTATCCCACCTTGACCACCCATTTGAGCCATCATTTTTTGCATGTCTTTCATGCCACCCTTAGTAGACATTTTTTTAGCCATTTTAGCTGCATTTTTGAACTGTTTAAGGATTTTATTTATTTGGACTTCTGATACACCAGAACCTCTCATTAATCTTTTTTTTCTAGAAATATTAATAAGACTTGGAGTTTCTCTTTCTTTTTTAGTCATTGAACCAATCAAAGCTTTTATTCGAAGAATTTCACCAGAGTTTTCTAAATCCATATCTTTTAATTGGTTTGCCATATTTCCCATACCTGGAATCATTCCCAGTATAGATTTCATAGAACCTAATTTTTTCATCATATCAAGTTGCTCTAAAAAATCAGAAAAGTTAAATTCACCTTTTTTTATCTTTTGACTTATCTCTTTAGCTTTTTTCTCATCGATAACAGCGGCAGCTTTTTCAGATAAACCTTCAATATCACCAGCGCCCATAAGTCGAGATACAATTCTATCGGGAATAAAAGGTTCAATATCAGGCATTTTTTCACCAGTACCTACAAATCTTAGGGGTACTTGAATCTGATGAGCAATTGACATTGCAACACCACCTTTTGTATCACCATCAAATTTAGATAAAATTACACCATCGATTCCAATTTTTTCTTGAAAAGAAGCTGCAGTTTTACTTGCATCATGTCCAGTTAAAGAATCTGCGACATAAAAAATTTCATCTGCTTGAACAGCATTTTTAACATCTTCAAGTTCAGACATAAGTTCATCGTCAATAGCAAGTCTACCTGCTGTATCTATGAGTAATACATCATATAAACCTTCTAGGGCTTTTTTCTTGGCATTGGTGGCTATTTTTATAGGACTTGTTTCACCTTCTTCAAAATAAACATCTACTTCTATTTGAGCACCAAGTTGTTTGAGTTGTTCAACAGCAGCTAGTCTTTGTAAATCGGCAGCTGCTAGTAAAACTTTTTTATTTCTAATTTTAAGATAGTTTGCAAGTTTTCCAGTAGTTGTAGTCTTACCACTTCCTTGAAGACCAGTCATAAGAATAGTTGTAAGTGGTGATTTGTTACTATAAACAAATCCTTGACTTCCAGAAGTAGTTAATATTCCAGTTAGCGAACTTTTTAATGCTTTTAAAAATGAATCTTGTCCAATTCCATTTTCTTTTGTCATTTGTTCTATTTTAACAAGCAGTTCTTTTGTAGTTTTGTGATGTACATCAGCTTTGAGTAATGATTTCTTCAGTTCATCTATCGCTCGTGTTAATGCTTTTATATCGTCTTTATGTCTTATTTTCCCGATAACACTTTGAAATGAACTTGTTAAACTATCAAACAATCTACTACTCCCATATTATTAATTTCAGAATTATAGCTAGTTAATACTTAAGTGTAGATAAAGTTGAAATGTATAATTACCTTCAAAAAGCCTTTATATAAAGCCTTTTTTAAATATTTAGTATGTAAATATTCAGTATAATTTAAGTTTAAATTGCAACTTCTATTTTTTCTCTTTTATCAAAATAGGTACATTTTGCATATCCCACTTTTTTTGCAAGTATTGAAGCATCTTCATATTTAAATCCAACTTGATCAACACTATGTGCATCACTTGAAAATGTTATTGGGATATCAAGTTCAAAACAAAGTTCGAGTAAATCTTTTGATGGATATTGTTCCCCTATTGGTTTTCTATATCCTGCTGAATTTATTTCCACTACCATATTGGCTTTTTTTATTTGCTGTAAAGCTTTCAGTGCGATAGTTTTGATATCTTTTTTAGGTAAATAGTTAAAAACTTTTATCAAATCAAGATGTCCCACAATATCAAATTTACCATATCTTGCCATCTTGCTAATTGATTCAAAGTAATCTTGCCATATCTTATCGATATCTTTATTTTTATATTGTCCTATAAATTCTGGATTATCAAATCCCCAACCATCATTTATAAAATGAACACTGCCTATAAGATAATCAACTTTAGCATTTACAATCTCAGGTAAAATATAGGCACCTTCTAAAAAATCAACCTCATAGCCCAAAACAATTTTGATATCATTTTTATACTTTTCTTGTAAAGATAATACATCATTTTCATAAAAAGTTTTATCTTCAAGTTTGAGACGATACTTCTCATCAAAATTCATGGGAGCATGTTCGCTGAAACCAAATACATCAATTTTAAGCTCAATTGCTCTTTGGATATATTCTTCTGTTGACCCTGTTGCATGATTACATAAAGTTGTATGGTTGTGTAAATCAATTCTCATTTTAGTATTTTGCACCTTTCATTTGTGTACTTGCATAAGTATCATATTAACTCACTTTTTATAAAATATAAGATATTATAACTAAAATTTAATAAGGAAAAAAGAATATATGATTTTTGCAAAAATCGATTTTATTAATCTTCTTCCATTTCATGTTTTTCTTAAAAAAAACTTATCTTCTACACAACGAAAACAGATAATCGAATATAACAAATCATATCCTTCAAATATCAATAAAAAGTTTAAAAAACGACAAGTAGATGCTGCTGTTATAAGCTCTATTGCTTCACGAAATTGTAATAAGTGTCTTGATATGGGTATAGTAGCTAAGGGCACTGTGGATTCTGTTTTAGTAATACCAGGCAAGTTTAAAAAAGATTTCCAATCAGACACTTCAAATGCATTAGCGAAAGTGCTTGAAATTGATGGTCAAGTAATCATAGGGGATAAAGCACTTTATGAGTTTTATAATAGCGATACTACCTTTATCGATTTAGCACAAGAATGGGAAAAGAAATATAATCTTCCTTTTGTATTTGCAAGACTTTGTGTAAATAAACATGAAAAATACCTCATAAAACTCACACAAATTTTTTTGTCTTCAAAGGTGTTTATACCTCAATATATTTTAGAAAAATATGCAAAAAGAAGTGGAATATCTAAAAAACAAATACAAAACTATCTTACAAAAATACATTATAAAATAGGTACAAAAGAAAA
>CAWVZX010000088.1:0-5308 GCA_963934755.1 uncultured Arcobacteraceae bacterium
CCAACGATTAACATAAACATAGGTTCAAGTAAAGAAAGGAAAATATTGATTTTATCTTTATTTGCCTCATTATATAATTCCGCTAAATTGTGTAGTATTTGACTAAGGGTACTCGTCTCTTCGCCTATAGCAATGGCTTGAGTAAAGGCAGTATCCAATTTATAGGTATCATTATTTTCAAGAATTCTAGACAAACTCTCTCCTTCTACTACTTTTAAAGATGCTACAACAAATACTTTTTTAATAACTGCATTGTTTAAAATATTTGAGCTAAGATTAAATGCTTGTACTACAGGTACACCTGATCGTATCAAGATAGAGTTCATATAAGAAAATCTACTAAGTTCACTTAGTTCAATTAGTTTTGAAAAAAATGGAACTTTTAATACAAAAGAATCCACAAAAAATTTAAATTTATTTATTTTTTTATAAGCAAATAGAAAACTAGCAATCACTAGAAACATTATGATAATTATCATTTCTATACGATTTTGAAAAAAATCACCTAAAGCAATAACAATTTTGGTACTAGAAGGTAACTCTTGATCTATTTGTTCAAATATAGAAGTGATTTTAGGCACGATAAAACTCAACATAAAAGCTACCATAAAAAAAGACACAAACAAAATAAATAGTGGATAAACCAAAGCTTGGGACAGCTGTTTTTTCACTCGTTCTTGTTCTTTTAAAAAACTAGCTAGCTCGACCAAAACAGTTTGCAATAAACCACCCTCTTCAGAAATTTTTATGCTTTGTTTGTAAAATTCTGGTATTTCATATATTTTTTGATTTTCTAATGCAGAAGAAAAAGTTTGTCCTTCTTTTAAAAAAGTATCAAGCGAATCTATAAAAGTTTCAAACTTTTTATCCTTTTTATAACTTTGTTTTAAAAGTGAAATAGAATTAACCAACGATATTCCAGAGTTTAGATAAATACTCAAATCACGGCTAAAATTTGAAAGCATAGATATCTTAGCTTTTTGTTTTCTTTTCAATATATTGTGTAAAAAAAATATATCTTTATCTTCTTTTATTTCCATATATAAGATATTGATAGCTTTTAGTTTTGATTTTGCAGATGCTAAAGAATCTGCTTCTAGTGTAGAAGAGACTTGTTTACCATTTTTAGTCATACCTTTATATTTGAATGTCATGTCTTGCTTCTGCTAGTTTAAATTCTACATAATCTTTATATCCACCTATACCATCATAAATCGATGCTTTTTCTTTGATGCTATTATAATGATATGTTTTATCATCATAATCCAGTAAAAATTCATTTGATTTAAAATCATTATTTATAGTAAAATTAAATACTACCTCTCTTTCATCAAATTCGCTTATATACACACGCTTCAATTCTATTTTATCGTATGGATAAGCAGATGAATAAACTTCAGGCTTATGCACAAAAAAATCTTTTATCGCACTCTCTTCTCGTACACCATCTATAAATACATAACATAGAAGATCTTTTTCTATACATGTAAACGATATGTTTTTTTTAAAAGTATAGTTTGAAAGTAGATATCGTTTTAAACTATCTAGTTCGATTTGATTCTTTATATTTATCTTAAATAGATTAGGAAGCATAATACTACTCACTGTCCCAATAAGAACTATGACCATAACTAGCTCTATAAGTGAAAAAGATTTTTTATTATTGACATTGACTGTAGACAATATCATTCTCCGTACCTTCAGTTTTATCACTGCCCCAAGAAATAAGGTCAAATTTATCATCATTAAGGATATAGATAAATTTATTTCCCCAAGAGTCATGAGGTAAATTGTCATCAGAAAAATATTTTGTTTTGACTAATAACTCCAAACCCTCTTCTGTTTTAGGATAAGTACTATTATCTATTTTATACATTTTCAATGATTGTGATATCGATTTCATTTGGATACACACTATTTTTTGTTTAGATTCTTCTGCTTTCCCTATTAAGTTAGGCAAAACAAAAGTAGCTAGTAATCCTAATATGATGATAACTACCATCAGCTCCATCAGGGAAAAGGCTTTTTGTGTATTTTTTCTCGTTTTTCTCATAGCTTATTGTATTCCTTTTAATTAGTTTATTATTGTAGCATATTAATCATAAAAAAATCATAATCCATAATGCAGCGAATAGGACGTGTAGTAGTTTTTCTTCTTTGATCATATACTCCATCATAAGCATGATAAGCATAACTTTGATCAGTATCATACGGGTCACTACTCCACACATAACCAAATCTTCGAGAATTTACGTCATTCTCAGTTAGAATTTCTTGGTCTAGTTCTGCTATAGTTGGTACTCTATATCCTATTGGACATGGATTGTTAGGGCTAGATTCTAAGCTCCAAAGTGTATCATTGGAGTCTACTCTCCAATCACCAAAAGTATATATCGGCCTTGCATGTAATGGTTCATTTACTTTTATAGATGAATATCCCAAATTCCCGCCGAGCTCATGACCATCTGCTTTTCTACCCCATTGGAAGTTACTTCCGTAGGCCTTAGGGTCATTAATGGATTTTGCTTGTTTATCTATTTCATCCCATGAAGATGAATAGTCTGCACCTAAGTTATGGTTTAGCCATACTTTTCCAGTCTCTGGACTCACTACTGGAATATAAACAAATATATGTGAGCGATTATTCTCATTATTATCAGCTATCCCAAACATCTTATCTTTTACAGCATTGAGTATTATTATATTATATGAACCCATTTTGCCTGTATGATCTACAGGGTAAGAAAGCGAAGCTATTCTTTCACTTAATACACCGCCATGCACAATTAATTGATTCATAGTAGCATTAACATCTATAACTTCATCACCACTTATTTCCTGCACCTTCAATACAGCGTCAAGTGTATCAAACTTATTCAATATACTTTGACGCTTAATGCTAAGGGAAATTCTTGTTTCCTTCCCATCAATTTGTAATGTTATCGGATAATTATAATCATTAATATAAGCAGGATATTTAGCACCTGTAGATGCATTTTTTAACTTAATTGTTTTACTCTTTAGGATTCCTTTGATATCTATAGTTAGATATATGCTCACTGTGGATGTAATAAATTCTGAAATATTATCATCTGAAAGTGTTAAATGGTCTGACATGATTGTAGGATAAATTATATCTGTCCTATTACTTGTATACTCTTGTCTTGTCTCTCCTTTGTCTGTATGTGTTACAGTTACATAGATTTGCAAACCAATGTCATATTCCTTTAGAGTATATGTCGAATTAGTATATGAAGCTTTTGCACCAGAGAATTCATGTTCCGGACTGTACCAGTACCATTGGTATGAGTATGATCCTTTTCCGTTTTCATCTATTATATTATCGTCTATTGTTAATACTTCACCTACAGTAGCTATTCCATTAATACTTACGTTTCCTTCTCCTTCTATGTCTAAGGGAAATATATCGAGCTTATTACTAAATTTAGATGCTTCTCCCCCGAAGTTATCTGTAACTGTTGCAGATGCTTTGATTGTTTTGCTATAGTCATCTTTTGTTAGAGTATAGTCATCTTCTGTTTGACCTTTTATAGTCACTTTATTACTACCATCTAAATCATATCTCCACCATGAGTATTCGGTTGTTTTTATACCATCTTCATCAGATAATCTATTTTTTAATGTTAATATTTCGCCTACTCTCCTTTCTCCTTCAATAGTTATGGAGCCCGTTATAGGATCATCTACATTTTCTATAGCAGCTGTTTCCTCACTGAAAACTTCTTCATCCTTACCATATTTATCTCGATAGTATACAGATACTTTGAAACTATGTCCAACATCTTGTTGACTCAGGTAATAGTTGTCTTGATCATAATTTTCACTAAGCACTTCCTCTTTTCCATCTTCTATTCTATACCATCTATATTTTTTACTAGAACTTCCACTAGTATATATAGTATCTTCATCTGTTATGTCTTCTTTTCCCTTTACTTTAAATTGACCATCTTCAATTGCCTCTCCTTCAATAGTTACATCGCCTATTGGATCATCATTTACATTTTCTACTATATCTGTAAAGCTACTCTGTGTCATTTCATATTTATCATATCCATCTATATAACTTACAATTACATAGATAGGAAAACCAACTTCATTTTGTGTTAGAGTATATGTTGAACTTGTTGCACCTTGTATATCATATGACCGATTATTTGAACGATATACATACCATTGGTATGAGAAGTCTTCTATACCATCATCATCTTTTATCTTTTCTGTATTTGCTGTCAATACTTCATCTTCTTTTCCTAGATGATTGTCATTTAGACTTCCCGATATGTATGGCTGTCCTTCTGGCTCATTATTCTTAAAAGTTACACTCACGCTCCAAGATGCAGAAGCATTATTTTCATCACTATCTGTTGCTGTGATTGTTACTTCATATGTATTGTCCTTATTATAATCTATAGGATCTCGATAACTTTTAGCTTTCATGCTTACTTGACCATTGTTGTCATTGCTTATTGTGAAATGTTCTGCATCATCACCACTTAATGTATATATAAGATCTCCAATAGGTGTACCTGTAACTTCAATAGTGCTACTTCTATAACCTAATCTTTCTGGTACATTTTTATCTGGAATTGGATTAATTGAAAATCGAGCATACTCTTTTTTAAGACAACGAACAGAAGAGCCTGTCGCTCTGTTGGCATCGCTCCACTCGCTATAATCAGAGCTCATGATCAAGTTTCTCTCTGGAGTAGCTACCCAATAGTAACCATTCTTGCTCTCATCATTTTCTATCTTTCCGCTTTGTTTGTCGCGTAGGCCAGCTGCTGTTAATTTTAAGAAATTATCTTTTGCTGTTTTATAGTTTTCTACAGGATTTATAGTTGCACTTACTTCATCTTGTAGTTCTTCTTCTCGCGGTACTTGATATCCTACTGGACATGGATTGTTAGGGCTAGACTCTACGCTCCAAAGTGTATCATTGGACTCTCCTCTCCAATCATCTCCACTAGTAATTATAAAGGATGAACCAATTTGGTTATCTGCTGTCTTAGATTTTTGTTCACTAGTACTGAACTCATGACCATCTGCACTTCTACCCCATTGGAAGTAACTTCCGTAGGCCTTAGTATCATTATAGTCTGTTGCTTGTTGTGCTGGATTAAAGCTCACACTTGTATCTGTACTATCTGAATAGTCTGCGCCTAAGTTATTGTTTAGCCATACTTTTCCAGTCTCTGGACTCACTACTGGAATATAAATAAATTTATGTGAGTCATTATTCTCATTATTATCAGCTATCCCAAACATCTTATCTTTTACAGCATTGAGT
>CAWVZX010000089.1:0-5202 GCA_963934755.1 uncultured Arcobacteraceae bacterium
TGATTTATCTAATGATGGGTTTTTCTTATATTTTAAATACATTCGATTTAAAATAGACAACATACCGTCTACATTTCCTTGCTCTTGATATATAAGCATAAGCTTGTCACATACTTTTTTTGTACAGCCTTTTGTTTGCACATATGTTTCAAGATAAGCTAATGCTACATCTTTTTTATTGAGATATGTATATAAAACATTTGTAAGTTTTATTAGTGTGTTTTCATTTTGATCTATGACATAAGCACTTTCGTAATATTTTAAAGAATTTTTATAATCTTTATTTGCATAATATACATTTGCCATGATTTCATAACTTGCAGCATTTGGATATTTTCGGAGAAGTTTTTTAGCCTCTTTAAATGCTTGTGTTATTTTTGTTTGTAATAAAAGTGCTATAATCATTTGTTGAGAATAATATTCCTTATATTTCGGAAATTCTTCAACTGCAATTTTTGATAATTTGTACATGTCATCAATTTTTTTGGCTTTATAACTATAAAAAATAGCTTTTTTTAGATATTCCTTGCTTTTAGTATTGTTGTATAAATCATTGTAGTATTTGAAACTATTATTTACATTATGTTCTTTTTCACTATCAAGTGCAAGCATAATGTTTAAATCCTCAGTATATGCAGGTAATGCCTGTATAGACGAAGTAAAAAATAACAATGATAGAAGTATTATTCTACTATAGCTGGACATTCTTTTTTTACCTCATCTACATTATGTTTGAAATATTCCCAAAAAGGAAATGATCTGCATTGACTAGGTCGTACATCATACACGCTACATTGTTTTTTTTCTAAATCAAAAAATACACAAGCATAACTATTTTTAGAAATTTTTTTTTCTTTAATTGAGAGCTTATACCCGACTTTTAAAAGATACTCTTCATTCAATTCATCAAGCGATATCTTCAGTAAAGATGCAAGTTTCACGCACTCATCTTTTGTTATCCAGATATATCCAGACTCACCTATACAACAGTTACCTTCACAAGTAGCACATTTGTTTTCATTGAATTTATAAGGATAATTTTCTTTTTCTAACATAAGTTAATTATACCTTATCCATACTTAACATTTTTAATTTACTGTAATAATTTTCTATGTCTTTGTTATTGTGTTTTATAGCACCTTTTATTAATATATCACATTTACTAATAATAGTTTCTCTTATCTCTTTCCCATAAATTGAATCTATATGTTTTGAAAGTGCTTTTATTCTGTATTTATCCATCAGGCGAGTTGCAAAAGAGAGTTGATTTTCATGCCCAGCTTTTTTTTGAATAAGTTTTTCATCTATTAAACCTAGTTCATATTTAATTAATATTCTCAGCCAAATATCATAGTCTTCACAAACACTCAGTTCTTCATCGAAATACCCAATATCATCAAATATTTTTTTATTTATGATTACTGTTGATGCTCCTATTATAGTATTGGCAATATTTTTTTGAAAACAAAACCCTTGAGATTTCAGCTGGTGTTTTTTTTGTTTTATTACCTTATTATTAAATATCCAAAGCTCGTCCGTATGAGAAAATAGTATATGTGGATTTTTATTGTGAAATGCAATTTGTTTTTCTAACTTATTTTCTTCCCAGATATCATCACTATCCAAAAAACATATCCATGCGTTTGAAGAGAGTTGTATGCCATGATTTCTAGCACTTGAAACTCCACTATTATTTTGATAGATATACTTTACACTATATTTGTGTATCAACTCTTTTGTATTATCTGTTGATCCATCATCTATGATGATAATCTCATCTGCTTTTACTGTTTGATTTAAAATAGATTCTATAGCTTTAGATAAAAAAGATTCTCTATTATATGTTGGTATTATTACGGTTATTTTCATTAGTACAGTATATACTTTACAAATATTTTTATTTTCACTTTTTCACTTGGCTTGGGATAGTCTTGATAGGCTATTTTTATAGTTCTTATTGTGTTGTTATCTAAGGCAGTATAATATGTACTATCAGATAACTTTAAATCCGAGATATCTCCATTTGGATGAAGATAAAACTCTACAACATTGATACCTTTTTGTTTTGTTCTTATTGAAATAGTCGGATACATTAAATATCTTTGTGTTATTTGTCCTATTTTATTTAAATTTTCTTTTAAATATTTTCTTTGTTTTTTTGAATACTTAAAGTACTGTTCACCATAAAGTTTGATATAGTTTTGCGTTATGATAGGTAGCTTTTTTATTTCTTCTATCTCTTTTTGAATCTTCTTTACTTTTTGAATCTCAATTTTTCTTTCATTTTGTTCTTCTTTGTGAATTACAAACAAATTTTTCAAATCCAAAGGCTCTTTCTTAACTGCTGGATTTTTAACAAGAGGAATAGATTGATTTTTAGTCTTTTTGCCGGTATTTTTTTTAGGAATTGTTTTAGCTTTAGCTACAACTTTTTTCTTCTCTTTCTTTGTAACTTTTCTGACTTTAAGATATTTTATTTTTACAATACCCTTTTTCATAGTTGTATCTTTTTTAGATGTAGTATTAATATCTAAAGTATGACTTCGTAAGTTCCTATCAATAGTAATATACAGCATAAGATGAATAGTTATTGAAATGATAAAAGCTAGGATAAATGTCTTTAAAAATTTGTTCATTGAGGATTACACTTGGAGACAATTATCAATAAGAGACTTGATTGTTATTTTATCATCTTCATTTATTATAAAATGTGCTTTCATAGAAGAATCCGACACATCTCCTAGCAAGATATCATCAGCAATATTTTTAAACAAATATATTTTTGGGCCACGTATGCCCCCTATTGATATTTTCAATGTTGAATCATTGATTTTTTTTAGATACCTAGAACCCCTTGAAAATCCTATGTATACTCTAGCATTAGGGATAACAACTTGTGATAGATTTTTATGTTCTGAGTTTATAATGATATAGTCATACTCTTTTATAAGTTCAGTAATTGTGGCATTTATTGCATCATGTTGTTTGGAAGTTCCTGAAGATGGATTTCCTTTTATATATACGATATCATGACAATCCATAGAAACTCTTTGTTGAAAAATACTATAAATTAACTTATCTTTATAGGAATTAACTATATCTAAACTAACTTAAAAATCTGTTTTTCAATTTTTTTTTGGGAATCATGCATGAGTCTTTTCTACCAAAAAACCTGTATCTATTTGAAGCGATAATATCATAAAAAAAGTTTGTCATAAACTTAGGAACTATTTTAAATATTCCAAATAAAAACCAATACCCAGATAACTCTTTCGCAATTTCAAATACAGCGGCACTTTTAATAAAACAGATCTCATCTTTTATAAGTATTATTGAGTCTATATCATCACTATCTAAATTATATTTATTCATAATTTTTTTTGCCACATCACTTTGTATGGGAGTAAAAATAAAGTGCATTTCTATGTCTCTTTTGATGATGAAATTGACTGATTTATTACAAAAGTTGCATATTCCATCAAAAATTATTATATTTTTATTTTTCATTAATTGATTATATTAAAAAATGTCTAAATAGAATGAATAGTAATATAAATAATTATAAATATTAAGATATTTCCTAAACAATTTTTGATATAATAATATAAATAATACAAAGATATAGGATGATGATGTTTAGTAAAAGTTTAAAAGCATATGATGAAGCAAAATGTGTGATACCAGGTGGTGTTGATTCACCAGTGAGAGCATTTAGTGGGGTGCTGGGTACTCCTGCATTTATAGCAAAAGGTGAGGGTAGTTACCTTATTGATATAGATGGAAATAGATATTTAGATTTTGTACAGAGTTGGGGACCCCTTATTTTTGGACATTGTGATAAAGATATCGAAAAAGTAGTTTTAAAAACTGTAAAAAATGGTCTTTCTTTTGGAGCACCCACAGAACTTGAAACACAATTAGCAAGTGAAATCATCGAGATGTACGATAATTTAGATCAAATAAGATTTGTAAGTAGCGGTACTGAGGCTGTAATGTCTGCTATTAGATTGGCTCGTGGAGTAACAAATAGAGATGATATCGTTAAATTTGAAGGTTGTTATCATGGGCATAGCGATTCTCTTTTAGTAAGTGCTGGAAGTGGTATGGCTACATTTGGAGCACCAAGTAGTCCTGGAGTTCCTGCTGATCTAATAAAACATACACTAATAGCAGAATATAATAATATAGCGCAACTCGAAATTTGTTTCGAACAGTCTTCAGATATAGCGTGTATTATAATAGAACCAATAGCTGGAAACATGGGACTAGTTCCTGCAAGTCCTGAGTTTTTAGCAAAATGTAGAGAGCTTTGTGATACACATGGGGCATTACTTATTTTTGATGAAGTTATGAGTGGATTTAGAGCTTCTTTAAAAGGAGCTTCTGGAATAGTCAATACTATTCCAGATATCGTAACATTTGGTAAAGTAATAGGTGCTGGTATGCCAGTAGGGGCATTTGCTTCTAGAGCTGAAATCATGAAACAACTAAGCCCAGAAGGTAAGATATACCAAGCTGGAACATTAAGTGGAAATCCTGTGGCTATGGCTGCTGGACTTACATCCTTGAAAAAACTAAAAGCAGACCCAGCTATCTATGATAGATTAAATGAAAAAGCTGTAAGGCTTACAAATGGCCTAAAAAAAGTTGCTGAAAAACATAATATATCTATGCAAGTAGACACAAGAGGAAGTATGTTTGGATTTTTCTTTTCTGATATTATGCCTATAAATATGAAAGAAGTAGGTAAAAGTGATTTTGATATGTTCGCTAAATTTCATAATGAAATGTTAAAAAAAGGTTTTTACTTTGCATGTAGTCAATACGAAACAGGTTTTATTTGTGCCACAATGACCAACGAAGATATAGATGCAACAATAAACGCTGCAGATGAAGTATTAGCAAATATATAAGTACAAAGTTATAAGAACTAAAATAAAAAAGGAAATTAAATGATAAAACACTTAGTATTTTTTAAATTATCTGGTCAAGGCATGAAACAACGAGATGTAATAGTTGAAAAGTTAAATAATCTTAAAAATGAGATAATTAATATTAGAGCATTAGAAGTTGGTGTTAACTTCGCTAAAGAAGAAAGAGCATTTGATCTTTCTTTGACTGTAGTATTTGATAGTAAAGAAGATTTAGAAGATTATGAAATGAATGAAAAACATTTAGAACTCATAACATTATTAAAGTCTT
>CAWVZX010000090.1:0-5111 GCA_963934755.1 uncultured Arcobacteraceae bacterium
TGAATAATGTTGTTTGTTTTGGAAATCTTTATCTAAAATATCTCTTCCAAATGTTGAATTTACATAAGTTTCTCCAGTTAAGCCAGCAATTGTAGCCATAATATCTACTTCACTTACAGGATAGTCTATGTTTTTTTGTTTTATAAGTTTTGGTGCATAAATAATAAGAGGGGTATGTAGTGTTGCTACATCAAATGTTTTTTCTGCTTTATGCAGATGGTCTGCTCGTCTTGAGAGACCATGATCTCCTGCAAATATAAAAATAGTATTGTCGAAATATTTCTCTTGTTTAGCAAGTTTAATGAGTTGCCCGACACTATGATCTAAAAACTTTTGTCCTAAAAATTCATTTTGTTTTCCATCAAAACTATATTTTAATAGTTTCTCTTTTTCAATATCCTTTGGAATTTCAAAACCAAATGTTTCATCTGGAATCGTATTAGGAGAGTGATTTCCTGATAGTTGTATAAATGCAAAAAAAGGCTCTTTTTCTTTTTTTATAGTTTCATGAACTTCTTTAACTAAATGTACATCTGATATACCCCAAACATCATTTCGTGGGCTTTGATATGATGATTCCTCTCTTGTTTCCAAACCATCTACATTTCCAATGACTCCTCGTACATTGCCCCAACTAAGACTTCCCCCTATAAAATAGATTTTTTTATAATCTTTAATAGAGTTTAAAATCATATGTTGCTCTACAATCATTGGGTTTCTTGAGCTTGTTTTCATTCTTTCTACATCTACTAGTCCTGTCATCGCTGTCCAAACACTTCTAGCCGTTCCTGAATGTGGAGTATAATACCTACTATATGAAATTCCTTCTTTTGCCATTTGATTAATATTTGGAGTTGGATTAAGTGGATTACCAGAGATAGATGACCTTGCATAGGAAGTTGATTCGCCTAATATAAATATTATATTGGGCTTATTAAATGTATATTCTTCTGAATGATTTGGCTTTACAATTCTAATTAAATTTAATGTTTCTATATTTTGTTCTTGTACTTCTAAAAAATTTGCAATATAAGGATAGAATTCTTTTGTTTTATTTAAATCATATTTAAGATCATTATTTTTAAGTGTATTTGTAAAATATGTTACAGGATTTGATGATAAGTAAGAAATGAAATTATTCGAAGAATAAAATGCTTCACTCCATCTCCATGGATAAAACTCAAGTTTACCATAACCCGCAAAAATATATAAAATGACAAAAATTGTGTATAGTATGATTTTTTTAATCTTACTAATAGCTTGATCATCACATAGGTCTATTTTATTATACATTGCTTTTATAAATATAAATAATAACACAAAAAATAGTATAGCAAATGTAATAGTTGAGATAAGAGGATAACCTTCTGAAATCATCTTAAATGCCTCTCCTATATCATAAAAATATCGAATAATACTACTGTCAAGCATTTTCTTGAAGAAGTCAAAATAGGCTAAATTTATAATATATAGACATATAAGGGCAGTATTTGTCATTAAAATATATAAAATCCAGAAATATTTACCAATGAAAGATTTAAAAATACCAATATATTTTATACCTGCCGTTAGGAGTATGGGTAAGTTAACTAGTATTGCTAATTGTAAGTCAAATCTAAATCCAATCCAAAATGAATATAAAACATCTTGATAAGAAAAGTTTTCGCCATAATCATAAAATCCAATTAAAAAAACAAATCTAAATACAGCAAAAAGTAAAACTTCTAATAATATTAAAACAACTAAAAATCGTATAAGTTTTGGAAGATTAGAAAACATCTAATGACTTAAATTATTCATAGTACTGTTTTCACCAGCACTTCTTGGTTTATAGTTCATTAAGAAGTCACCTTTTGCTTTCCCATTGGAAAAACTACTTCTATATCCTAAACCCTCTACAATAACTCGAGTTTTTGTTCTGGCATCTTTATTTTTCCAGTCTTCATATTCAACTCTGTACAGGGCACTATATATTGCAGCTCTTCCTGTTCCATGGTAACAATGTATTAACACAGGGTATGATTCGGGATTATCCAGAACAGTGAAAAATTTTGTTAAAGTTTCTTTTGTTGGAACTTGGCCTGAGGGGATATTTATATGAGATACATTTTTATCATACTTTTCATTAAATGATTTTATAGCACTATCTTCTTCATCAATATTTTTTTGCTGTGCAGGATTTAAGGCGTCTTGAACGCCAGGATCTAGAAAATCTACTACAGTTTTTATATTATTCTTTAATAAAAATTTATCAATTTTCTTTGGATCAATTAATGCAGATTTATAAACTTTATCTTTACTTATCTCTTCAAATCTGAAGTTTAAATGCACATGCCATACATAATATCCTACAGCAAATAAAAATAAAATACCTATTGTTTTTAGTAGTTTTTTCATTGTTTTCCTATTTTGAAATTTATTTGATTTTATCTTAAATTTATTAAATAACTGATAAAATTATAATAATAAAAATGTATAAGGGTGAACATTGTCTTTAAAGTTTATAGTTGCTAACAGATTAATTAAATTGTCTGGTGCGATAGTCAAAATGTTCAGTTATCCATTTCATTTCATTTTTCCAAGTATAAGATTTACAATCCCTAAGCAAAGCGATTCATTCTTTAAGTCATCAAGTATTTATAAAATACCAAAAATAATTTGGCAAACAAATTATACAAACGAAGTCAGTTTACCTGTATATTGTAACTATCTTTTTAACAGATTAATTTCTCCTGATTATGAGTATAGATATATGGGACATAAAGACAGAGAAATATTTTTAAAAGAAAATTCGCCCATTGAAGTATATGAAGCTTTTATGAAACTAAATGATGGTGCTGCTCAATCTGATTTGTGGAGATTATTTGTATTAAATTTTTATGGTGGAATTTACATGGACATAGATAGCCATTGTGTATGGACATTATCAGGACTTATTAAATCAACAGATAAAGAAGTTTTTTTACTTAACAAAGAACACTTTACAAATTATTTTATAGCAACGACTCCAAATAATCCTATTTTAATTGATGCTATTAATTTAATAGTAGAAAATATTAACAGTAAAAATATAGAAGGTGGTGTGTATAAACTAACAGGACCTTCTGTATTAAACATAGCCATTGGTGATAAAAAAGTAAATCATAGATATTATAGAGTTACATGTACTCAAGGGAGTTTTACAAATGAGTACTTCCAATATATAGATAAACCACGAGGAAAGTGGACACATGCTAAAAACGAAGACCTTTTAAAAGATTAAAAGAAAAATAAATTACAGGATTATTCAGTGAATAGAAAAAAGATATTAGTCATAGATTGTACTTGGTTTTATAGGGAAACAACTAAAAATATTACAGAATATATTGAAAAATTAAGGTTGAATAATTGGAAATAGTTAGTAATAAGCAGATTAACATTAAAAAATATATAAATTTAATGTTGATAGGCTATGCTTTTTGTTTGCCAATTTCAATTGCAGGAATTAGTTTTTTTGAAAGTTTAATCTTAATTTTATGGCTAGTAGAGGGAAGATGGAAAGATAAAATCAATGCTTACAAAGATAATAAAGTGATTATTTCTCTCTCCGCATTCTTTTTATTTAACTTTATTTCTCTATTTTGGGCACAAGATATTTTAAATGGATTGAGTTATATTTGGAAATATAGACATTTTTTAATCATTTTTGTTATTTATACTAGTTTAGATCGAGAATATTTAAATCGAATAATATCTTCATTTTTAATATCTATGTTTTTAACTGAAATTATGTCATATGGAATTTTTTTTGAGTTATGGCAATATAAAGATATATTACCAAGTAATCCCTCTCCTTTTATGGATCATATAAGTTATAGTTTTTATTTGGCTATTACTGCTTCTATTGTTTTAAGTAGGATATTAATAAAAGGTGATTTTAAAGTAAAGTTTATTTATCTTCTGTTTTTTATTACAGTTACGATGAATTTATTTATTAATGGAGGACGTACGGGTCAAATAGTATTTATAGTTGCAGTCTGCATATTATTTCTGTTTCATCTTAAAAATAAATATAAGGCAATATTGTATTCATCTTTATTAATTGTAGGAGTTTTAAGTTCTTCTTATATATTTAGTTCTAATTTTACTAATCGTGCTAATCAACTATCTAGTGAATTAGTTCATATGACTGATAATAATAATTTTAAAGGGAGTTTTTCTACTCGTGTATCACTATGGGTTATTGGCGGTGCAAAATTTTTAGATAATAAATATATCGGTACGGGAATAGGCAATGAAATGGATGGTATAGAGAAATATACAAAAGCCTATGGATTTGATTATAAATATTTAAGTACTTTTACTGACTATCATAATATTTTTATTACATATGCAGTTCAGCTTGGTATAGTAGGACTTATTTTAGTTATATTAATATTTTATTATTCAATGTTTAATGGAATACTAAATACTAGATATAGAAGCTTATCTGTAGTTTTTATTGTTAGTTACCTCCTGTGGTCATTTACTGGAATGACATTTCACAATGTGAATCCTATGACTTTATTTGCACTTTTTGTAGGGTTATTTAATGGTATACACTATTTAGAAAAGATTAACAAAGAGGTATTGGTATAAAATTTATTTGAGTAATTTTATTAAATGGTCAATTTTTTGTAATAATACTTCCTCCGATATATTCTGTATTTGATATAAATTATTTTGAAAAAATTTTTGATATACAGAAATAAACTGATCATCCAACGGGTCAACAAATACTGGGTGAGTATATGTAAAAATAGTATATATAGGATTCTTAAAAGCCATTGCTAAGTGCATAATACCAGTATCAGGTGTAATAATAAATCGAGTTAATTCAATACTTGCTGCTATTTCTGCTATCGTCAATGTATCTAATTTTATATATGGGATATCAGATTTACTAAGATATCGTAGTGTGAAATTCTCTTGCAAAAATTCTTGTCCAGGATTTGAAATAATTACAGGTATAAATCCGTATTGATTATATATATATTTAACTAACTTAAAATATTTAGCACTGTCAAGAATCTTTCTTAAATCTCCTGAAGCAAAGTTTAATAAATATAGTTTTTCTATGTTTAGATTGGAAT
>CAWVZX010000091.1:0-4966 GCA_963934755.1 uncultured Arcobacteraceae bacterium
AAAATGGAAATATATTAGATAGAAATTCAAATGAGATGGCAACTACAATTCGTTCTTATACTGCTGTTAAATTAGAAGATGAATTTATCGGTTTTGTGGCACTTCATATACATACAACTGAATTAGCAGAAATAAGAAGTTTGGTTGTTAAAAAAGAATTTAGAGGTAAAAATATTGCGAAACTATTAATTGAAAAAACAATACTTGAAGCAAAAAATTTTAATTTGACAAAGTTACTAGTTCTTACTTACAAAAAAGAACTTTTTGAGCATTTTAATTTTATTGAAATAGAAAAAGCTTCTTTGCCTGATACGAAGATTTGGGCAGATTGTATTAAATGTAAACACTTTCCTGTTTGTGATGAAATAGCTTTAACTTTAGATATTTAGTTAAATTTTTTATTGAGATGATAACAAATCATCAATTACAGTTTGACGATTTGTTATCTCTAGCTTTTTACATGCACTAGTCATAGCTTCTTCTTCACCCACTATATAACACATATTTTTTGCTCTTGTAATTGCAGTATAAAGTAGCTTTGTATTATGCATTATAAAGTGTGAAAAGGTCATAGGGATTAATGCTGTATCATATTCCATACCTTGGGTTTTATGTATAGTTAAACAATACGCTAAAGAAACTAAATTGTCTAAAGTGTCAAAATCATAAAATACTACCATATCATCATTTGGATATAAAACTACAAGTTTTGAATTTTCATGATCTACTTTGATAATCATTCCAAGCTGTCCATTAAATACTCTTTTTTCGAGAAACTCAGGACTTCCAGCTTTGTAGAGTTTCATGGTTTTAGCTTTCATATTTTCATTTTTAATATGGATTACTTTATCTGCAAGTTTATACTCATAGACTTTTTTTTGTATTCCTTTTGATAGTGTTTTATTGATTAGTTTTTGCAAATTGATATTTAAATTTTCTACACCCAGTGTACCATTTTTTATAGGAGTGATAACCTGAAATAAGGTTAAAAAAGATGCTATCTCTTTTTCTTTAATAAACTTGTACATAGGTTCAATGTATTGTGATGCTATATTTAAAATATTATGTAAAATTACATAATTATTATCATTTCTTAAAATACTAACTTCATAATCGCTTAGTATTTTTTTTTGAGTATAATAGCTAGGTATAGATGAATCTATAAATTCAAAGTCTTGATATTTCTCTTGAAACTTAGGAACCTTTCCTTCTCTTATTTCATTTGCAATTGTAGCAATTGCTTGTAGCTCATTTTGTCTATAGATTTTAGTAAGTTTACAAATAGGGGCTAGATTATATTTAATCGCATCTCTTAATATATCCCCAGCTCCTATAGCAGGTAACTGTCCATCATCACCTACAATAATTAATGTAGTATCTGGATCAATTTTCGATAATATTTTATAAAATGTTACGCTGTTAACCATACTCGCTTCATCAATTAAAATTACTTTATAATCAAAATAATCTTTATCACTATTATCTATTTTAACAAGTGAAGATTGTATGGTACTACTTTTATATCCAGTTGTCTCATTAATCCTTTGTGAAGCGATTCCACTTAAGGCCATACAATGTATATCATCATAAGGAACTATCTCTTCTAGCAGTTCTAAAATAGCTCTGCTGGAGGTTGATTTACCTGTTCCTGCATAACCTATAAGTAATATTGTGTTTTCACCATTATTTATAAGCTCAACAGCTTTTTGTTGTTCCGTGCTAAGTATAAAACCCAAAGTTTTTTCTTTTTTCTTTTTATAAGTTTCAAAATCTTTGATAATTTTTTTATTATGATTATGTATTTTTCTATTTTCGAAAAACTCTAGTATTTTTGTTTCACAATTATAATAGATACTTGGTGAGTATTTATCTTTAATTGTTTCAAGAATTTCATCTTTTGCCAGTAACATAATAAGAGCTTCTTCATAAAGTATTTCTTTATTTTCAAAATGTAAGGCATAATCTAATAGTGTAAATAATTGTATTTTAGAAATAGAACTATTTCCATTTGATTCACAAAATTCTTTCAAAGTATAGTTCATACATGCTGATATTCTAAAATTACTGAATTTATCAATCCCTAGCTTTATACCAATTTCATCTGCTCTTTTAAATCCTATACCTTTTATAGATGCTAGTAAATAAGGATTTTCTTTGATTCTTTCTATGAGATTTTCAACTTCTCCAAAAGCTTGAAATATTTTATTTATAAGATTACTAGTAACTCCAAATTGAGCTAAAAAGCTACCAAGTTCACGAAGGTGTTTAAACTTATTCCAAGACATGACTATTTGGGTTAGTTTTTTCTCTTTTATGCCTTTAAATTCTAAAAGTTTAGCAGGGGTATTATCCAAAATCTCACATAATTCATCTTCAGTATATTTTTTTGTTAATTCATGAGCTAATTTTTTAGTAATTCCTTTGACTATTTTTGTTAAAAAGAAAAATATTTCTGCCTCTTTTAATTCTAAAGATGTAAAAACGAATTGGATACCATATTTTTTGTGTGTATTCCAAAGTCCTGTGATGATTATCTCTTCACCTACAAGTATATTTAAATCTGTATCAAAATATTGCCCACATATTCTTTGGTCATTTTGTAATACACCTATATAATAATGATTTTCTTCATTATAAAATAAGATTCTTTTAAGTGTACCAGTTAATTTAAATGATTCGTTAGTATCTGTCATCGAATTTTTTCTTGCATTTAGCTACTTTATCTTTAATAGATGGATTATATCAAAATAATTAGTAGGATATACTTATTTTATCATTTGTAATATGTTTTAAAATTATTACTAATATGTTATCTTAACGACTGACTTGAGGAACAAGATGGATTTATGCAAAATATATTTTGTCTTTAAAGTATATATCTTGATACAATAAAAGGTCAATATTTTCGCAGTGTAATCTTGTTACTCCTCTTAGGTTTTGTTATGTTTCTTTGCCGTTTATGGTCAATATAATTTAAAATATAAATTTATCATATATATAAACACTTAGTTGCTGATTCTTTTCAGTTTCATTTTCCCAATTCTCTTCAATTAAATTGAGAAAAATACTATCACTCATAAGTTGTTCTATCAATTTTTCGGTAACTACTTTATCTGCTTCTTCAGTAGATACACTATTGTATTCTGTTAATAAGTTTTTTATTTTTTCAATTGAAATATTATTTTTCATTGTTTTGCCTTTATCTAATCTTTTTTCTTGGTATTTATCTTGTCAACTTTTTTTTCTTCAATTTTAAATAAGTTTTTTTGATAAAACTAATTCAAAATAAGATGCTTCTTTTGACATATAAAAGCTAGATAATTTCGCACTATTACCTTGTTTTTATTCCAAGGAATTGTTATATTTATTTATTGTATAAAGTTGTCAAAAACACCTTTGTTTAGTAAACTTTTGAATTCATACTCTTCACTATTATTTTCAAAATCGTACCAATAGAATATTCCTGAATATCCCGCATCTTGATGAGAATCATTTATTTCATCTTGACTATAATAATTATATGTTTTGTCAAAATGAATACATAATCTATTGTTTGGTTTACCAACTGATGACATGATAGAATCAAGCATTAATTTAGTATCTTTATCTGCATCATTATACATCGTATCTACATGATCATAAGTTTGATAATCTATCATTTGTAAATCACTATATTGATAATTATTACTTAAAGGATTTTCATCATTAAAATTTAATGAGTCATTCATAATCTTATTTTTCCATTTTATTACTATTTCATAGTGTTCTGCCATTAGTATTTCCTAAAATTAAATTTGCTATTTAAGTTAATAAATAAGCATATTTAAAATTGATGTTTCTGGTCAATCCTAGATATAACTATTTATTCATAATCATTATAGTTTTTTTCACTTAATAGGTAGAACAAATGAGCTAACTCTTTAGTATCCATCATTAAACTTTTTATGTTTATGTTTATCTTTTTTATAACGGTTGTTATTTTTGAGTTTAGCTAAGAGATTAGCTTGTTTTAGAATAGAAGCTTTTTCTTCTTCAAAATTTTCTGACTTATTAAAATAATCTTCATCTTCAATTTTGTTTGTATGATTTTCTATGCAGTCAATGATATGCTGTGCAAGATTTCTTATTGCTAATGGATATTCACTATAGAGTTCGCATGATTTAGTTTTTTTTAATTCAGTATATGCTTTAAGTGTAGCAGTTTTAAATAAGTCTTTATCAAAATTATCATACTTTAATAAGGAGATGGCTTTTGTTATGAATTTTTCTAAGACACGAATATATCTCAGTCGTATTGTTTTTTCATTTACTTCTTTTTGCATCTCTTTTTATGTTCTATAATCTGCATTAATTTTAACATAATCATAGCCTAAATCACAACCCCAGGCTGTAAATGAAGATTTACCAACACTCAAATCACAAATTATTTTAAAGCTACTTTTTTGTAGTACTAAAACTGCTTTTTCTTCTGTTTCATGATTGAAACAAATTTCACCTTTATTATATACAATCACATCGTTATAAGATATAACTAATGTATTTTCATCACAAGTAACTCGACTAGCTCCAATAGTAGAAGCGATTCTTCCATAATTTGGATCTTCACCGAATAGTGCAGTTTTAACTAAAAGTGAATTTGATAATGCTTTAGCTGCTTTTTCAGCTTCTTCTTGTGATGCTGCATTTATTACTTCAAAAGCAACAGATTTTTTTGCACCTTCTCCATCGGTTACTATTAGCATTGCCATATCATGCATCACTAATCTTAAAACTTCTTGGAACGCTGTTTTATCGTATACATTGGATTTACCATTTGATAGTAACATTACTGTGTCATTTGTAGATGTGTCTCCATCTACTGATATAGCATTAAAAGTTGTTTTTGCATTTACTTCCAAAAGTTCTTTCATGTCTTTTTTTGCTACATTTGCATCTGTACAAATAAAACATAACATTGTTGCTAGAT
>CAWVZX010000092.1:0-4870 GCA_963934755.1 uncultured Arcobacteraceae bacterium
ATGAATATAAGAGACCTATAGAATGCGGAAATTTAATAGACCATATTTTATCTATTCTATTCTCTGAGCCAATCCATGCAGTAGTTGTATCCCATTCTCCAACACCATCAATACATAAAATAGCGGAGTCTTTAAATTTTGAAGCAAAAAATGATGCAGATGCATGACTTAAATGATGTTTAGAGAAATAAACATCAATATTGTTATGGTTAAAATATTGTTTAAAATACTTTAACAATAATTTATTTATATTCTTATAGTTTCTATATCTATTGAAATTTTTTATTAACTGATAACTACCTTTTGGGAATTTTCTTTTATAAGTTTTCATAATTCTATCAAATTTTATTTCAGGATCTTCATAATAGCAAATTTTTTCTACTTGATTTAAATTAATTTTTGCTATCTTCATGCATTCTCGAATAGCATTATAAGGAAAAGAATTCTCATTTTTCTTTCTCGTAAACCTTTCCTCTTGAATTGCTGCTAATATTTTGCCATCTTTAATTAGCACGGCTGCACTATCATGATAAAATGCTGAAATTCCTAATATATAACTCATTATATGATTCTCCTTAAATTTGTGATTACTACAATTAAAATAAATATTAGGGGTACGATATATTTAATCCAATTATTTTGATTAATGTATGTATTTATATTAGTTGATGCTATTGCAACACTAAAATTAATTATAATACCACCAATATTAAATATAACCCCATAGAGAAGAAATGTCAAGATGCTTCTATGTTCTAATGATATAAATTGAGGTAAAAGACTTATAAAGAATATTGCAATTTTTGGATTGAGTAAATTAATAAATAATCCTTTTAGAAATGATGAATTTGAATTGTAGCCAATTACTTTCTCCTCTTCTACAGTTCTTTTTGGCCATGAAGAATAAGCAAGATACAAAAGATATATTGAACCTATTATTTCAATAGTGCTATATAAAAAAGGAGATTTTATTAATATATAACCTAGTCCATAAGCTGATGCTATTACATAAACAAATACTCCTAACTCAACTCCTGCAGCAGCTTTAATTCCATATTTTACTCCATGTCTTGAAGACTCATTTATTACAAATAGCATTGCAGGTCCAGGACTCATATTTATTAGTAATACAGTTCCAATAAATGCTATAAAACTATACTCAATCATATTTATAGACTTTACTTTTTCTCAACTTATTAAGATTAAACATTAATTTCTTTTTCGGCATATTTAATGAAATGTAACCTATCCATATCCTCTGCCAGTGTTCTTGTGCTAATCTCGAACCTCCTTCTTGATATATATTATCCATATGAAGTTTTATACAATTTGATGCAAGTGCAGTGTGCCCTGAAACAATATTATCAATTGTATTATGTAAAGTAGTAAATTGATTAGAGAAACCATAATATTTTAGTATCTCTCCTGATTTTCTGTACTCATTACCTATTCCAGATAATTCCATCGCCAAATTCAAACCTAAGATTTCAGGATAAAAAGTTCTTGGAAATAATGATAATGACAACCAATATACTGGAAGTTTAAAGTCTGCTAGACTAAACCTTCTATCATTAATAAAATTCATTTCTGTGAATTCATCTATATTGATACCCATACTTTTTAATAATTGTCCATAAATATTTCCATGATTTTGAGCAGCAATACCATTACCTAATTCGTCAATATATATTTTATATAATGTTAATCCAATTTCAGTAGATAATAATGCTGTATTCGTAAATTTTCTAAGCCATGCACCATCAATTAAGATTAAGGGTGCTAGTAAAAAACTTTGGCTTATAACTTCTTCTTTAGTTTCTTCTGGCTTACCTATTAATGGCGTATAGTTATTAACTTGTTTTTTATGTTTATTATTTAGCCATTTCTCAAATTTTGAATGACTATATTCATCAAATGGAATTTTATTTAAACTTGAATATAAATTTGTTCTACTCTTATTTAAAATCTTGCTAACATAACTTTTTGCCATTAAATGTATTTCTTTCGTTGCATTAGTCTTCAATAAATCATAATACATTTTCTTTAAATCATATTCATTTATATTAACATGAGTATTCTTTTCATTCTTAAAATAAGAGAAATCGTCATCCAATCGCCATTCTAGTATTTTAATTTTAGGGTTTTTGATGTTATAAGTATCTTTACGCTCAGTTTTTTGTTCGGATAAATTTTCAATCCATTTTCTGATTTTATTGATTTCGTCATTGTTAAAAATACCAAACATTCGTTCATCAGCAGTAGATATATATTTTACGAATAAACTTTCCTCTGGCTTACCAGGAGAAATATACTTCGATTGTGATAGGGCAACAAGTACATCAGAAGAGTTAAAAGTGTCAGGATTAAACCAATCATCAATATTTTTACCTCCAAGCTTCCCTTTCTTGTGGTAGCCATGTGCATGATGGCCTACTTTTCCTAAAATTTTTACCATCTCATTTTCAATTAATTTTGATTCGTTTTGTGACAACTCATTTAAAATTGAATCTAAATAATTACAAAAAAAATCATCAGAAATATGAAAGCCAGATAAGATTCTGTTCAGATAGATTTCATTATTATCCATAAAATTTAAATACTCATTAATTAGCTTCTTTGATTCCATAAATAAATCTTCTCTAATTTCTTTATTCCAATATGATTCGAAATTATTATTAGTCAGAAAATAATTTAAATACAGATTTATACCTAATAATTCAGGTTCATATTTATCAGGAAATTGAGATATAGATAATAAAAAAACTGGGAATTCAAAAGAGTATTGAGATATTCTATCATCTAATGAAAACTCCAAGGAATATACTTTTCCAAATCTCACTTTACAACTATTAGCATATTGTTCAAAAAGGTAAGGATAACTATTTTCTAGTTTAGCGTTACCATAAATTTTAGAATGTATTCTTAAACAAGTAGACCCATAATCGTATCTTGATAGATTCAGTGAAACAAGATTATTTAACCAACATCCATATATTTTTTTTAAGGGTGCTGTATTATAAATAAAAATATTTTCCTTGCTTTCTTTATTATCTTTTAATTCTACATTAATATTCTTTAAAATAGCACTAGCCTCACTAGGGTAAGTATGTTCATCAGTTAAAATAACTTTTTTTATTGTTTTATTTTTAATGTTATTAAATACAGTATCTATTTTTTTGCATAAATTGTCACCAAATCCAAGAATATCATCAGAATTAAGTAGTAAAGTAAATATTTGCCTATTATCTAGCATATTTTTATATTTCCTCATCCGTAGTTAAATTTTTTAATGTAAAATTATAGTATAATAATGTCACATACATAGCCACATTATTCGCCAATTCACATTTTAATACTAAATTTTATAAATAGTTGTCTTGACAAATTGGGATAGTATAGTTCATATATCCAAGCATACTTTATAGAGTTCACCCTCAAAGGGGTACCGAGGTCTTTTGCAAAGTATGCTGTTGCCTTTTTTAATATATCACGCTCTTGCTTAGTTATCTTTAACTCATGTCGTAAGCGTTTATTCTCTTCATGCAATGTTTCTGATGTATTATTTATTTTAATCTCTCTAACTGGTATATTATGCTCTCTTCTATAGATACTTATCCAGTTATATAATGTATTTGGATTTAAATCTAAACCTGCTGCTACTTTTACTGCTGATTTATTATTATTTAATATCAACTGAACTGTCGAATCTTTGAATTCCTTACTATATTTTATTTCTTACCTTTATTCATTTATTTTACTTAAAACTCTTTAAGTCTTTTGTCTGAATTTAGGTTACCACTCCAGATATTTAAATACATTTAAAATGTATTTACTTCTTAATAAGTTTTTACTCTTTAATTAAGTGACAAATTTACTTTGATCTATCACTTGATAAGTTATATATATTCTTAATCTCCGTAAAGCTATCTTTTGCTTTCTTCGTATCCATAATAATTGTTGCACTTTCAAAAAATTCTATTTTCGTATAAGGAGTTACAGTACTATCAAGTACTTCTACTAAATGATTAAAATTCTTAATCTTTATTCCACTTACACTTTTTAAAACGCTAGCCCAGTTTTTATATCCACGATTTACTTTATGAGGAAATATTGTTGGTATCATGGATATAGGTTCTTGATAATCTTCACTCTTCTTCATTGAATAAAGTTTTTTCTTAATATGTTCAGATTCTAATTTTGAAAGAGTTGAAAGATAATTTTTTGTGATTGGACTAAATACTAAACCTCCATATATAATATATCTAGGACTTTTAGCAAATTCATGCTCTACTAGATTTGATACTCTTTTAATAACTATAGTAACTTTAATGTTTTTTTTATCTCGTAATATATCAAGAGTGACACTATCTCCTATTTGTTTTGTATTATAAATATGAGAAAAAGATATTCGACCATACTCAGTTAAAATAGTTCCATTATTAGCTATCTCTTTACCATCAATAGCTAATATAATATCATTAAGTCTTAATTTCTCATTATACTTATCAACAGTTGAGATAAGAATACCTGATCCATTTTTAAGTCCATAAAACTCTTTTAATGTTTTATTTTCTATGGGACTAAAATATGTAGATTCTTTACTAAATCCATCAACTTTTGTATCTTTAGTATCTTCTAAAAAGGTATTTATTATTACTGTTGGTACTAAATAAGCAATATTTTCAGCTTTAAGCTTTTTCATCATAGCAATACCTATTAGCTCATTATTATTATTTACAACTGCTCCACCACTATTTCCACTGTTAATTGTTGCATCAACTTGAATAGCCAATAAATTTACTGCACTATATACATAGTATTGTTTTTCTATTCTAGATATGACTCCGGTAGTTGTAGATACATTTTTACC
>CAWVZX010000093.1:0-4825 GCA_963934755.1 uncultured Arcobacteraceae bacterium
TAGTTTATCAAATATATTTAATTTTTAAGGTTTACACAGTTAGATTTACACTCTCCTTAATAACTTTATATATATAAATTCCTAATAGCATTTAGTCCACTATCAGGAGCTAATTTTGCGTATCTCATTGTCATTTTAATATCGCTGTGATTCATAAGCTTTTGAATTGTAAATATGGGTGTGCCATTAATTGCAAGGTGAGAAGCAAAAGTATGTCTTAATGTGTGCAATACAACTCTATTCTTTGTATCTTTAGTGTCTAATCCAGTGTTAAATAATTTATCTAATATATCTTTTAATTGTCTTTGTATTGTTCTTGTTGCAAACTTACTATATTCTCCACCAACAATAAATATGTTTGACGATTGATAGTCCATATTTTTTATACTAATAATAATTTCATCAGTTAAAAAGCTTTTGTATGTTGAATTTGTCTTAAAATCTTTTAGTGTTATATGATGATTAACCATGTCAATATCTTTCAATTGTATATTTAGAATTGTTTCTAGTCTACCACCAGTTACTAAAGCTAATTGAGTAAATATTGTTAATAAGACATTATCCTTAATCAGATTGAATAGTTGTTTTGTCTCTTCAGTGTTTAAAAATCTTTCCCTTGCATTGTCCACTTTAATAGATTTTAGTTTTTTAGATTTTATTGGATTGATATTGGTATATAAATTATCTTCGATAGCAATATTAAATAATGTACCTATGAATGTAATATTATAATTGATGGTACTCGGAGCTAATCCCTTATCAATTAAAGATTGTTTGAATTTAAGTATATCATCTGTGGTAATAGAATGGATATCAATGCTTCCAAATACCTTAGATATATTTGATTTATATTTCTGTTCTGTCTTGATAATATCTTTACTTTCTGATGTCTTTTGTTCTTTATATAACTGAAAAATATCATCTAATCTTATTATTTCTTTTTTTTGTCTCTTTTTAATAATCTCTGGTTGTTCTCCAAGTCGTAGTTGATGCATTAGTTGTATTCGTTTTTGATTACAGTATGCTTCTCTTATACCTTCAGAGTGCTTACCAAGAGTTATCCAAGTATCTTTTTTATTATTGTCCTTATATCTAATATAATACATTTTATCTATTATTGATACTTTACTTTTACCAATTTTGTCAATAGTTGTTTTTTCTATTTCTTTATAATAAATACCAGTTTGTTTTGTAGCGTTTTTTTTGGTAGAGTTTTAATAAATGTATCCATATTCATAATCTCCTATTGGATTTATGTTACACCTATGGTTACACCAATAAGAGAAAACATACTGTTATTATAGAATACTTCGGGTTATAAAGAAGTTAAACAAAGCCTTTATATATAGCTATTATAGAATACTTTGTAATACTTTAAGAAACTTAAGGAAAGTAAATAATTCGAACCCCTTATTCTCTGCCATACTAATTCCATAAAACTACATTTTACTACAAAAGCCTATAAATAAAGGCTAAACTAAATATTTTTAACTCTTTTTTATAAACAATAATATTTAAGTATACCTATAGAATTCATTATAAAATTTTTTTCATGCTAGGAGCTGAATTGAAAAAATCAACCCAAAAATAATAAGCATAAGATTATGAATATTTAGATAATATTCCATATAAATAATACAATAGGACTTGTGGATGAATAATGTGTTTAATGCGATAACAACTATATCAAAGATTATAGAAAATAAAATATTTACTCATTATGATGAATTTTTTGTCCAAGATGATTTAGCCAAAACAAATATAAATGTACAGCAATACTGTGATGAAATTGCAAAAAAAGAATTTAAATCAATCAATAGTATACAAGCTATAGTGACACAAGTTGCTAAAAAAATAGAAGTTTTAAATGAAGATGGAAAATATATCATAAGCTTTATAGCAATAGACAATATTGATTTACTAGATTTAGGTTTTTCTGTAGGAAGTATTTTTGGAGTATATGAGGATCATATAGAAGGGCATAGTTTAGTTGCGGCTTGTTATGTTACTTATGGACCCACATTTCAACTTGTGTATGCTAGAAAAGAAGAGGGAGTTGAATTTTATTCTTTTGATGGTGAAAAGTTTATAGCTACTAAACCTTTCAAATTAGACAATAAGGGAAAAATTAATTCAACTGATGGTGATCTTGCTTCTTTTAATGCTAAGCATAAAAAACTTATTCAAGGTTTATTTGATGAGGGTTATAGACTTAGACTGAGTAATTCATTATCTTTAGATACGCATCAAATACTATTTAAAAAAGGTGGATTGTACTCATCTCCTAAAACTTTAAAAGATCCAAAAGGTAAAAGAGATTTAGTTTTTGAAGCATATCCTATCGCTTTTATTGTAGAACTAGCTGGAGGTGAAGCAATCGATGGGAAAAATAATATTTCTGATTTAAAAATAAATGGAGATATTTCTAAAAAAACACCACTGTATTTTGGTTCAAAATATGAAATAGGAAAAGTACAAGCATCTGAATGTTAAATTATGATTATATTATCCTAGGTGCAGGCATATCTGGCTGTAGCGTTGCTTTTGAACTCTCTAAACATAGTGATAATATTCTCCTAATAGACAAGCTAGCTTCTGGAGCTGCTGGAGCTTCTGGAGCTGCTGGAGCTTTTCTTTCTCCATTGTTAGGGAAACCAAATGATTTTAAGGATTTGGTAAGCAAATCTTTACAATACTCTACAAATTTTTATAAACAAAACTTTGCAAAATATATTGATAATTGTGGAACAACAAGAATTCCTCAAAATAAAGAAGATGCTAAAAAGTTTAAAAGCTACGCAGAACATATGGACTTTGAATATAAAAAAGAAAATGATGGCTATTATTTTAAAATTGGAAGTGTTGTAAATAGTTATGGTGTCTGTAAAGCGATGCTAGAATCATCTGAAACTAAAGTTACTACAAAATTTAATTATGAAGTACGGAGTATAGTTTATGAACATGATATTTGGCATATAAATAATGAAATCAAGGCAAAAAATATCATTTTCACTACAGGTAGTGATGTGGCCTTGATAGATCAGTTTTATTTAAATATTAGAGCTGTTTGGGGTAGAAGAATTGATATTAGTACCACTACAGAGTTTAGTCATAATTATCATAAGGCTTGTTCTATTTCAAAAAGTACAAGGAATCGATCACATAAGAATATTATTTCTATAGGTGCTACTCATCATAGAAGTGAAGAGGAGGTAAATGATATATCATCAGATACACAAGAGTTATTAAAAAAAGCAAATGATATTAAAACCTTAGAAAATGTAGAAATTATCAAGCATTATGTAGGGGCTAGGGCCTGTAGTATTGATTATTTTCCTATTGTTGGAGAGATTATCGATAGCAAAAAAACTTTAGCTGAGTTTCCTTATTTAGTAAATGGAACAAATGTAGATAGTAAAAGATTTACTAGATTTAAGAATTTATATGTTTTAACGGGTGTTGGAGGGAGGGGATTTGTTTTAGCACCTTATTTAGCAAAACAACTTGTTGAACATATTGTAAATGGTAAAGAATTAGATGAAAATATACAAATTGATAGATTATTTAAACGGGAAGTAAAACGCCATACAAATCCTTTAGGAATTTGATAGCATCGAGGTTTAGCCTCAGAAGGATACAATAAATGCAAACCGGATCAACAATTAAGATAATAATAATAAGTGCCATGTCTCTAGTGGGATTAACTTTTTTAACTGTAGATAAACCAGCTAAGATAGAAAAAAAAGAGATAAAGTTGATAAATCTTCCTAAAACAGTTGAATTAATTGGATATGAAGACCAAGAGTTTAATACAGCTAGTATTATTAAAGAAGAGTCAATAATTTTTGTTGGAAATCATGAATCAATTGTATTGGGAAATGATTTAGAAAAGATGTTAAATTTATCTATTGGAAAGTTTGTTATCGTTTCAAATGTTTCTGATGCTCCTTGGTTTATGAAAAGATGGCAAGAACATACTAAAAATACAATTTTAAAAGGTGAAAAAAATATTCCATGGATTTACGATAGAGATGGTTCTCTTAGAAATTTTTTACAGGTACCTACCTCTGATGCCTTGAAATACTTTCTTTACAAAGTAAATAAATATGGTGTCATAAAAAGAGTGTATATAGGAAAAGTTAAATCTGGGACAATCAATGGAGTTATGAGCGACAATGAGATAAAGGAAAATCTATCTTTAGCCATAAAAGAGTTAGAAAATAACTAAGTATAGCAAGTGTATTTACTTAGTGAAATTTATCCTCTTTTTTGCCACTTACTTACTCATACCGTAGTGCATCAATTGGATTTAGGTTGGCGGCTTTCTTTGCAGGAAGTATACCAAAGATTATACCTATAAGCATAGAAGAGATTAGAGCAATAATTGTGATACTAGGATCTATAACCAAAGGTATAAGCAAAGTAATGCTAACAATATAGGTAATAGTAAAACCTAATAGCATACCTATGATTCCTCCAAATCCAGAAAGCACGATCGCTTCAATTAGAAACTGAGTTAAAATATCTCCGGACATTGCACCTGTTGCCATTCTTGTTCCTATTTCTCTAGTTCTTTGTGTAACAGAAACCAGCATTATATTCATAATTCCAATGCCTCCAACTATGAGTGAAATAGCAGCAATTGCTCCAAGCATTACAGTTAGCATAGAAGTTATTTGTGTAATTGTACCAATAAGATTCGTCATATCTTGAATAGAAAAATTTTCATTTTCATCATCTTCTATATGTCTTATTTCTCTGAGTAATTTATCTATTTGTGATTTTGCCTCATTAAAAGGAATATTTTCTTTAACGGTCGCCATAA
>CAWVZX010000094.1:0-4771 GCA_963934755.1 uncultured Arcobacteraceae bacterium
GATGATACAGATAATGTATATGGTGAATTAGAAATAAAAGGTCCATATGCTGGATTATTTTTTCATTTTTAAAATAATGAACGAATAACTTCCATAATAATAATTCAATAAATACTAGTGGATGCATTTAAAAAAAAATTAACTACAAATTAGATATACTTTTCAAAATATATCTAAGGATTTTAATTGTTAAGATTTGCACCAAGCCCAACAGGAGATATGCATATAGGTAACCTAAGGGTAGCACTATTAAATCATATCTTATCAAAACAACTCAAGGAAGAACTGCTAATAAGAATTGAAGATACAGATAAAGAACGAAATATTGCAGGAAAAGATAAAGATATTCTTAACATCCTTAATCTTTTTAGTGTAGATTACACTCGAGTTGTACATCAAAGTGAAAATATAAAACAGCATACACAAATTGCAATGAAATTATTATTGGATAATAAAGCATTTAATTGTTTTTGTAGTGATGAAGCATTAGAAACAGATAGAGAAAAAGCAAAGAATAACAAAATGCCTTATAGGTATAGTGGTTTTTGTGCAACTATTAGTGATGAGGCAAAGTTTAATTGTAATGCTCCATTTGTAGTAAGGCTAAAAAAACCATATCAAAATATTAAATTCACAGATTTAGTAAAAGGTGCGTTTAATTATAAACCATTTGATGTAGATAGTTTTATAATATTAAGACAAGACAAGTCTCCTACGTATAATTTTGCATGTTCTATTGATGATATGATTTATGATATCTCTACTGTTATAAGAGGTGAAGACCATCTTTCAAACACAGCAAAACAAATTCACATAAGACAATCGCTAGGATATGATAAAGTGATTAATTATATTCATTTGCCTATGATATTAAATCTTGAAACTGGTAAAAAAATGTCTAAAAGGGATGATTCATCATCAGTTAGATGCTTAGTAGATCAAGGTTATTTACCTGCAGCTATTGCAAATTACCTTATTGTGTTGGGGTATAATCCACCTGTAGAAATTTTCACACTAGAAGAAGCAATGGAATGGTTTGATATCAATAAAGTTTCCAAAGCACCTGCTAAATTTGATATAGCTAAGTTGAAATTTATCAACAGAGAACATTTAAAAATGATGGATGAATTGAGACTTTCAAAGATACTAGGTTATGCAGATAAAGATATAGGGATTTTGGGTAAAATTTATATTGAAGAGTGTGATACCGTAAAAGAAGTAAAAGAAAAAATCAATGCTATATTTAGTATAAAAACTACACTTCAGGGATTTGAAGAGCAATTTAAACTATTAAAAGAATGTTTGCAAAATGCGCCATTTTTTGATGATTTTAATGACTTAAAAAAATATGTAACTACCAACACAGAGCTCAAAGGTAAAAATCTATTTATGCCTTTAAGATACGTACTAACAGGAACTACAAGTGGTCCAAATTTAAGTGAAATCTACCCACTAGTTAAAAATTATTTAGGAGAAATTACAAAATGATAGATTCATTATTGATTGCTTTTGCAACATTATTTATAACAATAATATCATTATATAAATGGGTTATTATAATATCAGCATTGTTATCTTGGGTGCAACCTGATCCTTATAATCCAATTGTACAGATGCTAAATAAGCTTACTAAACCTGCTTATGAATTACTAAGAAAATTTATTCCAACAGTTTTTTCTGGGATGGATATGGCTCCATTAATCTTGATATTTGCTATTCAATTTCTAGAAATTTTTGTTCAAAATTTATTTAATAAGATAATGTAAAGAATAAATTTTAAAATATAAGTTATTCTTTAGTATTACTAATTATAAAAAATCAATGATTTCTTTCTCTAAATCTTTGATATTTATTATTTTATCATGTAAAATTTTACTTGTAAAAAGTTTATTTATAGAAGCTGGGATTTCCAAATTTAATTTTTCTGAAATTTCTTTTAATGCATCTTCATCAGTATAAGCCTCGTTATTTTCATTTAAAGCGTTAAGAACAGTGGGGGAAAACTTAGTCCATTCTGCAGTTGAATATATAACTGTTTTTAAAGATTTTGTTCTTAGCTCATCATATGCTTTCATGCAAGTCGCGGTATGTGGATCCATTAAATATCCTTCATCTGCGAAATTTTTAATAGTTTTTAAACCATAACTATCATCACTATATGTAGCACTAAAATAATTTTTTAATATTTCTAATTCTTCTTTTGTATGTTCAAAAAAGTTATTTCTGCTTAGGTTTTCTAAAAGTTCTTTTGTTCTTTTAGCTCCAAATAATTCAAACAAAACTCTTTCTATATTTGAAGACTTTAAAATATCCATAGCTGGTGATTTTGTAAGTTTAAGTTTTTTATCTCTAATATCATAGATACCAGTAATTAACCACTGAGTTAATATATTATTTTCGTTTGATGCTACTAATAATTTTTCTATTGGTAATCCCATTTTTAAAGCATAAAAAGCACCCAAAACATTACCAAAATTTCCACTTGGAACAGTGATGTATATTTTGTCTCCAAGTTTAATTTCATTTTGTCTTAATAATTCTAAATAATTCTGAAAATGGTATACAATTTGAAATATAATTCTACCAAAATTTACACTATTAGCAGCACTCAGCTTTATACCATCTTTTTGTAATTCATCTTTAAAACTTTGTGATGATAATAAATTTTTAAGTGCGTTTTGAGCATCATCAAAATTACCATGAATACCTATTACCTTGAGATTTACACCATCTTCTGTAGCCATTTGTAATCTTTGTACATCACTTGTACCGCCATCTGGATAAATACAAACAACTTTTATGCCTTCTTTGTTTTTAAAAGTATTTAATGCAGCGGGACCAGTATCGCCTGATGTGGCAGCTAAAATAAGGTACTTTTCCCCTCTTTTCTTAGCAATCGCACTTAATATTGAACCAAATGGCTGTAAAGCCATATCTTTAAATGCTCTTGTAGGTCCATGATATTGCTCATTAACAAATAAGTCATCTTTTATTTTTATCACTGGGGAAGGATTTGAAGAATCATCAAAATTATCATATAGTTCAAGTGCTGTATTTATAGTTTCATCATCGATATCTATTTTAAATGATTTTAAAATATCAAAAGCCAATTCTTTATATGTAGAATGTAAATGTTTTGCTATAAATTCAGTACCAAGTAATGGTATCTCTTTAGGTACATATAGACCTTTAAAAGATGAACTCGGATTTAAAATGGCATCTGAAAATTCAACTTCTTCTTCTCTTACACCATCATTTCCTCGTGTTTCTATAAAACTCATTTATATTTCCTTCATTCAATTTAATTGAGTAATTTTATCTAAAAGCTAGTTAAAAGAAATTAAATTGCTATTTGTAATTCTTTTAATACAAATTTAATTTTTTCGTTAGAATCACTCAATTAAATTAAATGGAGTCATTATGGATACTAATATTCTAGCTAAATGTAAATGTGGGGGTAATGTTATAATATTTGATGCTTTATTTGAATGTGAAAAATGTATAGCACAAGTATGGAAATATAGTTTTGGAAGAGAATTTAAAGAAAAAGAAGCAAAAAAACTTTTACAAGGTGAATCATTTTTATTGAAAGGCTTTAAGTCATCTTCAAATTCTTTATATGATACTAAAGCAATTATAAATGATGGGAAATTAGAACTTATATTTGATGAGGAAACAAAATCAACTACAATGTTTTTATGTGTATGTGGTGGAGAAGTTACTCAAATATCAAAGGGATATAAATGCAAATCATGTGAAAAAATTATTTGGGAAAGATTTATGAATAAACTATTAACATTTAGACAAATTAGAAGATTATTTAAAGGTGATAAATTAAAACTGACAAATCTAAAGTCACAAAGAGGTAATATTTTCAATGCAGAAATATTTTATGTTAATAATGAATTGAATTTAGAATATATTTGATAAAATGTAAAATAATATTAAATAAGGATTTTATGATGTTACTTGGAGTAAATATAGATCATATTGCAGTTTTAAGAGAAGCTAGAAAGATAAACGATCCAAATCCCATAGATGCACTTAGTATCTGTAAATTAGCGGGAGCAGATCAAATTACTATACACTTAAGAGAAGATAGAAGACATATGCAAGATAGTGATATAGTTGATATAATAAAATTATCTCAATTACCTGTAAATTTAGAATGTAGTATCAATAACGAGATGATTCAAATTGCATGTAAAAACAAACCTCATAGAGTTACTTTAGTACCAGAAAATCGTGCCGAAGTTACCACTGAAGGGGGACTAGATGTAAAAAATAACTATATGCAACTCGAAAATGTTATTAAAAAACTGCAAGAACATGAAATTGAAGTATCTTTATTTGTTGACCCTAATAAAGAAGTAATTGAACTCTCAAAGCAATTAGGTGCAGAGTGGGTAGAATTACACACAGGTAGTTTTGCTAACATTTATGCAATGCTTAATAGCGGTTTGAACAAAACTCATCACTCGATACAAGAACTAGAACTACCAAGAAACGATTTATCAAATAAACTACTATATTCAATTGATGAAATAAATTATGCATCAAAACTTGCATTTTCACTTGGTTTAAAAGTAGCTGCTGGGCACGGATTAAATTACCAGAATATAAAGTATATTAGCAATATACAAGAGATATGTGAATTCAATATTGGTCAGAGTATTATTGCAAGAAGTATACTTACAGGACTTAATGCTGCAATTACTCAAATGAAACAGTTGATAGAAAAATGTTAAAAAAAATAGCTATAAGTTTAGGT
>CAWVZX010000095.1:0-4669 GCA_963934755.1 uncultured Arcobacteraceae bacterium
ATTTTGTTTTAGAAATAATCTTAAATTAAATTTTAAACTAATTTCCTTATTAATAAATTTTAAAAATTGAAAAAGTAAATCATTTATGGGTCGATATGTAACTTCTTGTAATTTAAAGTCATAATATCCAAGTATGCATACTTCTTCTTTTTGTTCGAAATTTGATAGTAAAACATTACATTTATATTTATGTAAAACTATACTTTTCGAAATTTTATACTTTCTTGTCATGGAAAATTTTATACTTTTCTTGATTTTATATTGTTGCATAAATAAGTAAAGTTCTGTATATTCGAAATGTAATAAATCATCCAAGTATTTTATATTTTTGAAAAATTTTGATTTTTTGATAAATTTTCTATATTCATTTGGCATTTCCCACATATAAGGACTAAAAGCACTTGTTTGCATAAATTTAAATATAGATTTATCAAACTCTTTCGTTAAACTCTTTTCGTTAATTAGGGTAAAAAAGATAGGATAAGCATTTATTAGTACATCAAAAAAACTATGATGAACTAAATATTTATAGACGCCGATAGATTTTTTTTTTACTTTTTTTCTGCCTGTTATTTGATTTATAAAACTCTTTTGAAATTTTCTTTCATCCATGATTTATTCTTTTATTGTATATTTTTTGCATTTTATTATATTCTTTTTCCATAACTTTTAATTTTGGAATATTATTATCTCTTTCTATCATGGGAGATACATCAATTTTTCCTAAGGTATATCGTAAAAGTTCCCAAGTATCATCGTTGACACTTGTTCCATGTGAATCTATAATCATTTGAACTGTATCATCAAAATAATGCCCTGCTGTATGTATATAGGATACTTTATCCAAATCAAGGCTTTTTATAAATTTCTTTGCATTATAGTTATGATTTATACTATTTACATAAACATTATTTATATCCAAAAGAAGTTTAGCTCCACTTGTATGTAAAAGTTCATTTATAAAGTCACTTTCACTTAATGAAAATGCTTGAGCATGGTAATAGCTTGCATTCTCTATGGAAATATTTCTACCTAAAAAATCTTCGACATACTTAATATTGTCACTTAACATATTTATCATATTATGTGTTAATGGAACAGGTAATAATTCATGTGCTTGTATATTATTATATGATGAATAACTAATATGTTCTGAATAGAAATTTATATTATAAGTATCTAAAAAACTTTTTAATTCTTTGAGGTATTTCTTTTTTGGTTTTTTATTTGATCCTAGAGATAATGAAACACCATGTGCTACCATAGGAGTGTTTTGAGCGATTTGGTCAAATTTATCTCTATACCATATAGGCGTATTTATCCAATTTTCAGGAGTAACTTCCCACCAAGAAGGCGAGAAACTCTTTTTGTCAAAGTTTATATCATTTAAAAACTCAGATCTTAAACCTAAACCGCAACCTTTAATATCTTTCATAATTGACTATGAACCACATTTACCAGAACCACATTTGCTAGACTTCATTTCTGAATTTTCACTTTTCATTTCACTACCACATTTATGAGATATAGACTTAGTTGTATTCATATCCGAACCACATTTATGAGATATAGACTTAGTTGTATTCATATCCGAACCGCATTTATGAGATATAGACTTAGTTGTATTCATATCCGAACCGCATTTACCCGAACCACACTTAGCTGTTTCACCTGCATATGCCATTGTCGAAGTTGTAATAACTGCACCTAAAAGTGCTCCTGCTAATTTGATTTTTTTACTCATTTTAAATCCTTTGTTTTATTATTCTAATAATATTGTAGCTTTGTGTAATTAGTGTGTAGTATACTAGATATAATATTTATAAAGTATTAACAACATTTTTAGTATTATTCTATTTATTAAATCACAAAAGGATTCATACCTTTAATGCCTTTATCAAATCTTAATAATGAACAACATACATCTGCAACAAGTGACTTAGGATATAATTTAACGATAGCTAGTGCAGGTACTGGTAAAACATCTACTATAGTAGGAAGAATTAGTCATCTTTTACATAGTGGAGTCAATCCTGAGCAAATCTTACTTTTAACATTTACCAATAAAGCAGCAGCAGATATGATTAGTAGAGTGGCCAAATTTTTTGATGAAGCAACTGCCAAGTCAATTGTTTCTGGAACTTTTCATAGTGTTAGTTATAAATTATTAAAAAAATCTGAAAAACAAATCACATTAAAACAGCCTAATGAATTAAAAACACTATTCAAATCTATATATGAAAAAAGAATCTTTGTAAATCAGACTGATGTGAAGCCTTATGATGGTGGATACTTATATGATATGTATAGTTTATATTTAAATAGTAGTTATGATGAAGATTTTGAGACATGGATGGGAAATAAAAATGAAGATCAAAAGCAATATACATTAATATATGAGGATGTTATCGATGAATTTAATAGACTAAAAAAACAATATGCTTATGTCAATTTTGACGATTTATTAACAAATATGTTAGAATTGCAAAAAGAAAAAGATTATAATTTTGTTGAAATATTGGTTGATGAGTACCAAGATACAAATCCTTTGCAAGGGAAAATACTAGATGGATTTAAATCAAAAAGTTTATTTTGTGTTGGAGATTATGACCAAAGTATTTATGCTTTTAATGGAAGTGATATTAATATCATTTCTTCTTTTGATACAAGATATAATGAAGCTAAAATATTTACTTTAGATAAAAATTATCGTTCTACTGCACCTATTTTGGATCTTGCAAATAAAGTTATTCAGCACAATCCTAGAATCTTTGAAAAATCACTTAAAGTCGTACGTACTGAAAGAGAACATATTCCACAGTTATTAAAATTTGATGAGCTTTATATTCAATATGAATTTATTTCTAAAAAAATAACTCAAACAAGTACAAAAAAAGAAGATATTGCCATTATTTATAGAAATAATTCTAGTGCAGATGGATTAGAAGCAAATCTAAGAGATGCAGGAATCGAGTGTAAAAGAAAAGGTGGACATAGTTTTTTTGACTCAAGAGAGATTAAAGTTATACTTGATTTAATTGTTTTGATGGTTAATAGCAACGATATGATGGCATTTATACATCTAATTGAATATGGTAAAAACATAGGAAAAGCGATAGCAAAAGATATTTTCGAAGCACTTTTAAGAGTAGGGCATGGCAATATTTTTCAAGGTTTATTAAATCCTGATAATACTATTATAAAACCATATCAAAATAAAAGAACAAGTAATGTACAGTTGGGTTTATTTGATGATTTTATCGAGATGGGAAGTGTTGCAAAGTTTAAGGATTTAGGCTGGGATATTAATTTTTTGAATAACAATATTTTAAAACATCCTAAACTGACTCTTGAAGGTGGTATTTTTTTGTATGATTTCTATAATTTAACAAAAGAATTAAAAAGAATAAAAATTCCAGAAAAAATGATTATTCATATACAAAAACATAAATTCTTTGAAACTATCGTAGAGACACTTTCTACAAATAGAGCAAAACAAAAAGATGGGACTATCAATGAAAGTATCAAAAGTAGTGTTAAAACAAAATATATTCGACGCGTAGAAACACTTAAGCAACTCTCCCATAGACATACAAATTTAAACAACTTCATAAATGCGATGATTTTAGGGGGTGGTGAGATGAGTGAGGGAGGAGGGGTAAATCTTCTCTCCGTTCATGCTAGTAAAGGCTTGGAATTTAAAGAGGTTTATGTTGTGGATTTAATGGATGGAAGATTTCCAAATCGTACACTTATGAATAAAGGTGGAAGCTTAGAAGAGGAGCGACGATTATTTTATGTAGCAGTTACAAGAGCTAAAGATATTTTGTATCTAAGTTATGCTTCTTATGATAGAATAAAAAAACTAGATTTTATTTTTAGCCCATTTTTAAAAGAAGCAGGACTTATAAAAAATAGTTAAACTACTGTTTTTATACTAGACTTTCTAGAGTTTCTTTTATACTTCTATATTTAAATTCAAATCCACTTTCTTCTAGATGTTTAGGTATTGCATATTGCCCATCTGTGAGTACTTTTGCCCCTTCACTTAAAATTAAATTGAGTACAAATTGTGGTATAGGAAAAATGGTCGGACGATTTAAAATTTTTCCTAATTCTTTTGTGAAAGCATAGTTTGTTGTAGGCACGGGGGCTGTAATATTAAAAATCCCACTTAAAGTTTCGCTTTCTATTATAAATCTATATGCATTTATTAAATCATCTATATGAACGAACGAAAAAGCTTGTTTACCATCGCCTATAGTTCCACCAAGTCCAAGTTTAAATGGTGTAATCATTTTAGATAAGGCTCCACCATGACCCAGTACAATTCCAAACCTAAAGATTGATACACGAATACCAAAATTATTTGCTTTAAGTGCTTCTTTTTCCCATTCTTGACAGAGATTTCCTAAAAAATCATTTGAAAGATTTGTAGCTTTTTCATCATAAGTTATATCATTTTTATAAATACCAACGGCACTTGTTGAGATAAAATTTTTCGGCTTGCTTTCACATAAAGTTATAGCTTTTACTAATGCTTTTGTAGTGTCTATCCGACTAGTGTATAAGAGTTTTTTATAACCCTGACTCCATCTACTAATGATATTTGCACCCGCAAGATTTATAATAACATCTGCACCATCTAACAAGGAAGTGAGTTTTTTAA
>CAWVZX010000096.1:0-4600 GCA_963934755.1 uncultured Arcobacteraceae bacterium
TTTTATTTGATCATTTGAATATTTTTAAACAATACTCAAAAAAGCAAACAATAAAATAATGCCTAAAAAAATAACTACTCGTTTAAGCTATTCTTTATAGGATGGTTTTTGTTATATTGTTTTAGACTCTCATTTTAGCAAATTTCTTATAAAAGAGCATTGAGTTTCATAAGTGCTTTTTTCGTAAGTGTTGAGATAGGTAAACTATCTATCTCATCTAGATTTGCCCAAATGATTTCATCATCTTCTAACTCTTCAATTTCATATAAATACACACTTAATCTATACTTTGTATAACTATGTTTATATGTAGCTATAAAGTTATCATCTATAGGGTCTATTGAGGGTAATACGAGCATACCTTTGTACATCTTACCTGTAGATTTTTGTAGTGCTATTGTATTATCTTTGATGCATATTGCAAAAAACAAATCCATAGATTCATATACTGTTTTTTTCTTTTTAGTATACAATTCTGGCTCATCTTTTCCTATACATTCTTTTGAAATAGGACATATTTCGCATTTAGGATTTGTAGGAGTACACACCATCGAACCCAAATCCATCAGTGCAAGATTGTGTGCTCTTGGTTCTAAATGATTGAGGAACTTTTCTGCACTATTCCATACTATTTCATCTTTTACATCTATATGACCACAATATCTTTTAAGAACTCTTGCTATGTTTGTATCAACCACGCTTACATCTTGAAAATATCCAAAACTACATATAGCACTAGAGGTATATCTTCCAATTCCAGGTAAATCTAAAAGCTCTTTCATAGTATCGGGTAATCGCTCACCACAAATATTGGCTGTTTTATGAATATTTCTAGCTCTGGAATAATATCCTAAACCACTCCAAGATGCTATGACCTCATCAAGAGAAGAACTAGCAAGTAGTTCCAATGTAGGAAATCTCTCCAAAAAACTTGGATAAAACTCTTCCATCACTCTACTGACTTGTGTTTGCTGAAGCATTATTTCACTGATGTAAATATGATATATATTATTAGTATTTCTCCAAGGAAGATGATCTCTTCCAAACTCTTTATACCACGATAAAAGATCGCGTTGGAACTTACTTATTTGTGCCATATTATATAGAGAGTAACTCTGTACTATTTGCGTTTAAATATACTAAATAGCCTTTGACATTTTGGTTTTGAGAAATATCTTTTATCGCTTGCACATAATTTTTTACTTGTGTAGTATGCATGATACTTTTTTCATTTGTTGTTTTATAATCTATGATGACATATCCATCTTCATTTTTTATGAGTAAATCTATGATTTTATGTTCACCATTAAACATAAGGGACTGCTCTTTTGTAAAGTTATTATTGAGTATGATTTCTTGAAAATATTCATTTAAAATAAGATTTTCAACTCTTGTATATATATCAGAGAACTCTTTTTCATCTAAAGCATTAGCAAACTTATTTTTCACGATAGAAATAGATTTATCTAAACTTTGTTTATCAAAATTTTTCATCATTTCTAAACAATAATGCGTCGCGATTCCAAAATATCGTGCTTTTAAATTATCTGCATTATTATCTTGCGTTTTTTTAGATTTTTCTTGATAGCCAAGATTTAAAGGTGTGTAATTTACACTTTGAATAGTGCTTATTTTTTTACTTTTTTTAGGTGCTATATACAATGTCCCGATAGTTTTAATTTCAAAATTTCCCAAAAGATCAAATACAGAATTTTTATCTTTTTTAAGAACTATAAGATTATTTTTTGCTCTTGTTAGTGATACATATAAAATATTGAGTTCATCTGCTATAACTAAAGTTTTTTCTTTATCTAAGGCTTCTGCATAAAATCCATCAAGATTTTCTCGTTTTAATCTTTTATAAAATATTTTATGTAAATTGATATCGTTATATTCAAAAAGCAATGAGCCTCTGTCTGGATTCTTTTTCGTAATTCTATCTAAAACTATGATAGTATCAAACTCTAAACCTTTTGATTTAAACACAGTTAAAACTGATATACCATTTTTCTCTTGAGAGACTATAGAAGTATCATCTTTAGTACAATCATACACAAAATCTACAATAGTATCATATGAAACGGATAACTCTATGAATCGTATAACATTATCATCAACTATATCAAAATGGTACGCCAAAGTTTTTAAAATCGTCACTATATCAGTATTGTATATATCACAGTAAAATGCAAACTCCGTAAAATATTCAAGTCCTACTAAAGAATTAAAATTTATCCTATAAATATCTTTCTTAAAATAAATATATTTAACTGCATTTACAAGGGCCTTTACATTTCTTTGATTTATAAGCTTGGAGGTCATTTCTGTAACTATTTGTATACTTGGATTTTTAATTTTAAAATACTCATAAAGAGCTAGCACATCTGCATTTGTATATGTTAAAATCGCTATATTATTTGGCTCCACATTGTTGTTTAACAACTCATCAACTTTTATGTATACATCTTCATAAATGAGTTCTTTGTCACTAGAGATATTTGATACTTCTACAAAACCTTCTATATCACTATTTACTTTTTGATTATCATATTCATAGTTTACTAGTGGGTCAAATGTATTATTTACAAAACTCACAACATTTTTACTACTTCTATAGTTCTTATCTAAAAGTTCAACTTCAAGCATCGGTTTAAATATAGAAGCTACATAGTCAAAGAGTTCTTTAGTACCACCTCGAAATCTATAAATTGACTGCTTGATATCTCCAACATAAAAAAATGTTTTATATACTTCTGGATTACCTGAAATGATTTCGTCTATGAGATGATAGAGTATCTTAAACTGTAAAGTTGAAGTATCCTGAAACTCATCTATTAAAATATGATTAAATTTAGCATCAAGTCTAAAGTATAAAAAGTCTTTATCGATATGATTTTCTAAAAGTTTATATACAATATTCGTAATATCACTAAACTCTAAAGAATTTCTTTTCGCATTATAGTTTGTACGAAAATCCTTAAAATCATCAAAAATTTTAAATAGGTTTTGTAAAGTATAACTCTCTTGTATTTGATAATATAAAGTTACATTTTGTTTAAGTCGTTCTAAGTTCTCATCTAGTTCACTAGGTGGTTTAGCTTTTTTAAAATATGTAAACTCATCCAAACACTCTTTTGTAAGCCAAGATTTTCCTTTATCTAAAAGTTGTTCAATAGTGTTAAAATCAACAGCATTATATCCAGCCTTAGAAACTTCACTTTTATCTATAAAGTTCTTGATGATATTTGCATCCTCAAGTATAGCAGTACTTACAGCTTCAAAACTACCTTTTGGATAATGTATCACTTCTAGAGTTTCATTTTTATCAATGAGTACTTTAAAAAGTTCAACTATGGAGTTTAGCTTTTTATTTTCAACATCTGCAAATGATATCAAACTATCAAATTGGTACTCATCAAGTGAAGTTAAAAACTTATAAAGTAGAAGTTCTTCATCATCAAATTTTATATCAAAATCATCATTGATACTAATATATCCACTAAATTCTCGTAAAATTTTATTGATAAATTTATCTATAGTATAAATAGAAAGCTCAGAAGAAATAAATCTTTGTATTATTTCATCTTTTTTATTCATCACTTCTTCTTCTGATAATTTTGTCTCTATTACTACAGCATCTAATATAGCTTTATCATCGCCAAGACTTAGCAAGGTATCATAAATACGCTCCGCCATTTGGGCAGCTGCTTTATTTGTAAATGTTAAAGTGAGTATCTCTTTAGGTCTTGCATCTAGTAAAAGAAGTGATATATATCGTACTGTTAGAGCAAATGTCTTGCCACTTCCTGCACTTGCTTTTAGGGCTAAAAATGCTTTCATTCTCTAGTAAATAACTCAAATAATTTTTTGCTATATCTTAAATGCACTTCATTATATTGCATATAGATAATACTTTGGATCCATGATTTACTACAATGCCTAAAGTCCATATCTTTAAGGACTATAACTTTCTTTTTGTTTGCTGTAGTTACTTTATAATTACCTATAATTACTTCTAAGTTCTTTCTTGAACCCTTTAACCAAATATTGGCAATAATCTTATTCTTAGCAATTTCTAATTTCCTTATTTTTACAAATTTATCATCAAACTTATATTCTGTTATTACAAGAGCTTCCTTTTCAAAATACTCATAAGTACTTTTGATATTTGGTTTAATCGAATATAAAAGTGAAAATAGTGCCACATCATGAGGAAATTTAATATATCCCCTGTCTCTTTTTGCAATGTCATCAATTAGGTACTGCATCCAAGGTATATCCATATTTAGATCAAAATCTTCAAATACAATATAGTTCTTATCTTTTGTCACACCCCATTTAAATTTTTTAATGTTAACCGTTAAATTCTTATCTTCTCCATTTAAATACATATTTATTTTTATCTCATTTGACTTATCATCTATGTCAAAACTATTTATCTTTATGTATGTATGGTTTGTTAATGCATTTATACCATTTAATAAAGTTTTTTCTATTAATATATTTTTACCTTGAGTAGAGTATTCTTTTAACTTTTGTTTGCCCTGAGTAGAGTATTCTTTTAACTTTTGTTTGCCCTGAGTAGAGTATTCTTTTAACT
>CAWVZX010000097.1:0-4554 GCA_963934755.1 uncultured Arcobacteraceae bacterium
GCTAGAGGTTTAATAGCATATGGGTTTTATGAACCAGCTATGAAAAAATGGCAAGATATTGATAGTGTTGCTGGATGGTTTGGAAGTATGGGTATACCATATCCTACAATGAATGCTTATCTGGCTGCTAGTACAGAAATAATTGGTGTCGCTTTATTGGTTTTAGGTTTATTTACTAGACTTATTTCTTTACCTTTGATTGTTATTATGCTTGTTGCTATTTTTATGGTGCATATTGACAATGGCTTTAGTGCAGGTGTAAATGGTTTTGAAATACCTTTATACTATATGATTTTTTTACTTATTTTTGTCTCACATGGTGCAGGTAAATTTAGTTTAGATTATATCTTTTTCAATAAAGATAGCAAGTAATATGATAAGAGAAGATACTTTTCTTCTCTTATAAAATAGATTTAAATATCATCTCTCATTCTACTTTTCATTTGATAATTCAGTCTTATTTAAGACTGAACATAATTTTGTACCATAAAGATATATATTCCATGAAATATATATCCATAAAAAGAAAAACAATGCAACACTAAATGACCCATAAATACTTGTATATGTAGTATTTAAACTAACATAATAGATAAACAATTTTTTAGTAACACTTAATGTCACTAAAGTGATGGAGCTCGATAACGAAGCGGCTGCAAATGAAATCTTTTTATTGACTGATAACATAAATAAAATTATAAAAATTAGCCAAATAAATAATATACTAGATACATAAATTAAAAATGAAATTTCATAAAGTGTAGATAAAAATGTAAATACAACAAATAGTATAGGAATTACAATTAAAAAACTTAGATATAAAAGAAATGATTTATATAATGCTCTGGATCTTACGCCATGTATTTTATTTACAATATATTCATAATCTTTAAAAAACATTGTAAATACCAATAGAAGATACCCAATACCTATAAGTCCTAGTTTTTGAGTATTAGCTAAAAATTTACCTATTTGGCTAGAAAATTCATCTGAATGAGTAGGATTTATAAAATCTAAAATATAGAGTATCATCGTATCAAGGTATTGAGAAAAAGCAGGAATATTTGATATTATTACTATAAGTAAAGCAAGTAAAGGGAGAATCGAAAATATTGTAAAAAAGCTTAAACTTGCAGCATAATAAGGAGTGTCATCATTGAAAAAATGAAACACTCTTTTTAGCATATTCAATTAATTTAGTCCCATTTTAAAAGGATTTATAAATGTATCTATATGTTTTTCCTCTATCATTATTTTATCCCCAATAATTTTAAATAGTAAAGATTGTAATCTTTGATTTGATTGGCATTAAAACTAAAAATAGTACTTTTGATGTCATTTATTTTTGTAAGAAATGGCACCATAGTCTCTGTTTCCTCATTTTTTATTTGACTTGTATGAATTACTTTAAATGTTAAACTATCTACAATGAACAGATTATTTTGAACTACTATAAAAATAGTTCCTATTTGTTGTGCTTGTGCAAATTCAGTAATAATTTCTTGTGTAGGAATAGGAGTATTATTTAATTTTAAGTCTAAAGCAAAAAAGTCTTCATTTAAAAAATTTTGTTTTGGATATAGTTTTTGTACAGATTTTTTTGCTTCCTGATTTGCTACGATTAATAAACTTGTATTATAAAGATGATTTAATACAAACTTATCATTGTTAGATGGTTTTAATAGTGATGTTACAATGGCATCCTGAAAAAGTATTTTCTTATCAATAAATTCTATGATAGAACCAGTTTCATTTGATTGTTGTACGAATGCTCGCGATAATATTATAGTATTTCCATCGATTTCTTTTAAAACTACTCCACTTTGTCCTACTATTAAATTAGAAATATTTATTTTTGCTGTTTTTTCTGTTAGATCAAATATTTTCGCTGTTTGCATCTGTAGATTAATAGTAGCAAACAATAAATTGAATGTTATTGAAATGAGAAGTATTATTTTCATTTATTACCTTGATCGTTTATTTAAAGATAAGATATTTTATCGAAATATTCTTTATAAAAAGGTAGTGTTACTTTCTTGAATTTTTTCTTATCTTTATATAGGTTTATGTACCATTTGTAGTTAACCTTATACTTTTTTAAGATACTTTGTGAAAGCAGGGTATCATTAATACTACCCAAAATACTAGAAGATATCAAAATAGTTTTAGAATCAAATCTATCTTGGAATTCTTTGATTAAATTTATCATAAAATAGTTTTTATGAATTGGTACTAAAAGTCCACCAGCCCCTTCCACTATTAGTACATCACATTTTTCTAATAACTTACGAGCTTGAATTAACAGGATTTCAATATCAATAACACTATTTCTTTTAGCTACAAATGGAGCAGCTGCTAACTTAAATTGATAGGTTACTACATCATTTATAGAAAAATCAAAAGAAGCATTGAGTTTTTTTGTAATATTCAATAGTTTTGTACCATCTAAAGGTTGTGTTGTGACACCTGTTTCAATAGGTTTAAAATATCCTACTTTCTTACCTTTTTTGGCAAACTTTCTTAAAAAAATTTCAGCAGCATAACTTTTACCTACATCCGTATTTGTAGCTGTTATAAAATAGATCTTTTTCATTGTGTGAAAATCTCTTCTTTTTTGAGCACAGTTTTTTTTAGCTTAGTATTTTTCTTCACTAAAATAAATTCCACCTTAGAAATCCATAGTTGTTTGTGTTATTCCAGTTGTATTAAACTCATCATCAATATTTTGTGCAAGCTCTTTGAAATCTATCCCTTGAATATTTTCAAGGGATTTCATGATTTGTTTTTTCCCTTGTAATAATTCTTTTGATTTAATACCATGTGAAATAGATAGACTAGCTTCTATAAATGCTGATAATTTATCACATTGTTTTAAAGCTTTCCCATCTATTGCATTGTATTTATTGAGGTTATATCTTTGCATATCATCTACTACTTTAATATTGCCATCTTCCATGATTTTATTTTCAAATTCATCTTTATAATTGTTCTCATCTAAGCCTAGAAGATAAGAAAATTCTTTTTTTAGATCATCTGGAACATAAGGCATTATTTTGTCTTCTATTTGAGCTACTTCATATTCTGCTATTATCTCAGCTAATTCATCGACACTGTATTTTACTGGACTTATTATATCTCGTGTGAGTGCTTCTGGTAGGTCGTGAAACAATGCAACAAAAAAATTATTTTGTAATCTTTGTTCACAAGCATTAATTTTAACAGAATAAAAATACCCAAATAAAGCAACAGTTAGCATATGACCTAAAACAGATGTTTCAGGTATACGAGGAGTTTGTGCCCATCTTTTTTGAAATCGGAGTCGTCCACTTAAATCTACAACTTTTGCTAACTTCTTATTTAAAGCAATTTTTCGTACTCCAATAAGCTCATAATAATCTTCAATTTCAGATTCAACTTCTTTTTTTACTTCGTCTATATCATTTAAAAACTGGCTAGTTTGATATACTATAGCAAACTCCCATTTTGTAGCTAAATAAGAAGCTGCTTTAAGTATAAATCTTTCTTTTTTATACATAGTGTCATCTTCTAAATAGTTTTTAAATTTTTGAAAAAAACTCCCATCTTCTATATCTATAAGCGAACTTTCAAGTTTTCCTAAAACCCATGTATTTATCTCTTTTGCTTTTTTTTGCAAAGCTTTTCTAAAAACATCTGGTCTTATGTCTGTTACTACTACTCTTCTTAAAAACTCGAATATACCAGCTTCTATGAGGTGAGTATAGTTGATATCTTTTTCAAGTTTTGCTATGAAGAATGCGATTATGAATTTATGAGCTTGCTTATCAAGTTCTACTAAATCAACCATGCGTGGATAATCATTCCATCTTTGAATTGATGCTGAAGTAAATATATAATCAACTACTTTAGGATTTATCATTTTTCTCTTTAATTATGTCTTTTCTGATATCTTTTTTTGTGACATCTTCATGTGCTGATTGTCTTGTCATAATACTCTTCAAGTTCCCATTTTGCTTAATGCATTTATCTTTTCAACACGAATTGTGTGTCTACCACCTTCAAAAGAATTGCTATCCCATGCATTTACAATTGCTTCAAGTATACCTTGCCCACTTACTCTTTCGCCCAGGCATAATACGTTTGCATCGTTGTGTTGTCTAGCCATAACTGCACTGTATTCATTGTGACATAATGCTGCTCGAATACCATCAAACTTATTTGCAGCCATAGACATACCTATACCAGTACCACAAATCAGGATACCCTTGCTATTTTGGGTAGCTATTACTTGTTTGCAAACTTTAGCCGCAAAATCTGGATAATCAACTCTCTCTTTTGTAAATGGGCCCATATCAAAAACTTCATGTCCATTATTTTCAAATAACTCTTTTACAATATTTTTGAAGTCGATACCAGCATGATCTGCCCCAATAAAGTATTTCATTAGTATATGCCATCTGTATGATTGTTTTTATCAGTAATATATTTTGTTTTTTCTAACTGTTCTGGAGTTTGAAAAGCTCTATCCCATCTAATTTTTTTATTTTCATCCCAAGAAAAGTATATAAACCAAGG
>CAWVZX010000098.1:0-4530 GCA_963934755.1 uncultured Arcobacteraceae bacterium
TGGACTTATATAATACACTTGGTCTTAGTGATGTAAATTCTTCTACTATGGCAAATGATATTAATAGAATTATATTAAGTAAAAGCTTATCTGATATAGATACAAAAGTAGAAATTAGTGCTTTGATTGATGATTATGTTCTTTCTATGGCAACTATAGCAGCTTATATAAGTGATGTTAATGCTACAAAACCAAATTTTAATGATTATGTAAATATAGGTGTTAATGATGTTGATACAGATAATATAGTTCTTGTAAATGCAGGAATAAAAGGTAATGCTAGCTTAGGAACAGAAATTGTTGCTAATACGGAAGCTTTAGTTGATAGTACAAGCTTTGTAATTGATCTAATTTCAGATATAAGTGTGCATGAAAATACTGCATATACAAGTATAATACCTCAAACTACAGGTAGATATATAGGAACACTTACATATACGCTAAGTGGTGCAGATGCAAAACATTTCACAATCGATGCTAGTGATGGTAATGTAAGTATGGTAGCTCAAAATTTTGAGTCTCCTTTGGATGATAATAGCGACAGCGTATATGAAATAAGAATTGCAGCTACAGATAGTAATGGCAATACTGCTAGTACATCTTGGGGTGTGAGTGTAATAGATGTAAATGATGATCCAGGTGGAAGTGTAAGTATAGAGAGAAGTGTAGGTATCGATGGAAATATAACTCAAGGTGAAACATTAACAGCAAATACAGATACAATAGAAGATGATGATGGTATAAAAGGAGAATTCACATACCAATGGAAAGCAAATAGATTTGATATAGCAAATGCAAGGAATAAAACATATACTTTAACACAAAATGAAGTTAGAAAAGAAATCACTGTAAGGGTACGTTATACAGATGGTTTCGAGCAGGTTGAAGAGCTTACAAGTGCAGCAACAGATCCTGTAGTAAATGTAAATGATGATCCAGTGGGAAAGGTAAGTATAGAGGGAACTCTAATGGAAAATGAAATATTAAAAGTAATACAAGCAAAACCAATAACCGATGCAGATGGTATGGAAAATGCAGTATTGAAATACCAGTGGAAAGCAGATACAGTTAATATAGATGGAGCAACAAATTCAAGATATAAATTAACAGGAAGTGAAATTGACAAAACAATAACAATAACCGTAAGTTATGAAGATGACCAAGGTGAATATAATAGCGTCACAAGTCATCCTTCAGTAGGAGTCGAGAAACTGCCCTTCCCATCAAATATAACAATAACAGATACTAATCTTTCATCATATATCGTTTCCACAAAGAGTAATACTTATCGTCTTGATATCAAAGGAGAGATAAATAATACCAATAAAATAAGCATAGAGATACCATATACAGTTAGTAATGGACCTGCAGATTTACCTTCATATACAGAAACTGTGTCAGTTACTCATGCTGATTTAATAATGAATGAGACCAACGTAGATTTCATTCTTTCATATCCTATACAAGAAGGACTGAAAGGTGAAGGTACATTTACTGCAACCGTAAGAGTAGATGATACAAGTGGAAATAATGATGGAAAGTTTCATTTAAAACAATTAGATCCAGATACTGATGAAATTAGTAAATTACTTACTTCGTTTACTTACCCCATAAATAATAAAGGTCGCATAGGTACATATAAAATAAAAATACTCAATGCTGTAAAAGATAAGATGTTTGATACTTGCGACTTAAATAGTGATCCTACCTCACATACTTTTATCTATATTCCAATAGTGAGTCCAAATACAGGAAAAGTATGGCTGAATAATAACTTAGGTGCCCAATATGCAAAGTTTGTATATACAAATGATCACTATAGACCATCACAACAAGCAATAGACTATAATGATAGTAGAGCGTTTGGAAGTCTCTTCCAATGGGGTAGAAGTGCAGATGGACATGAGTTCCGTAATTGTATAGCTGCAGTTGAACGAGTAATTATCTATAGAAATAATAGGACTAGAGATAGAGTTGAAAAAAACATTAAAAGACTAGAGGCAAAGGGACGAGTAAATACCGCTAGACATAGAATTAATGAAATAAGAAGAAAAAGACGGCCACCAGAAGCATCTTCAGTTGAACTAGCAGATATCCCAACACATGCAAAGTTTATAATTGGTGTAAAAGAATGGAGAAAAACCTCGGATGATACACTTTGGAACTCAGTACTTAGTCCTAACAATCCATGCCCAGTAGGATATAGAGTACCAAGAGAAGAAGAATTACAAGCTGAAGTAAATGGAAATACGGGGCCTATAATAAACTATAAAACAGCACAAGATAACTTCTTAAAATTATCAGCAGCAGGTTACCGCGACCGCGAGAGTGGAGTTATAGAGAAGAAAGAAGAGTTTGGTTACTTTCATTCAGCTTCCACTAAGGGTACTTACAATAGAAGCTTGCGCATCAAGTGTGATACGGCTACTTTTGAAAATTGCAACAGAGCTAGTGGCTTTTCTGTTCGTTGTGTGAAAGATTAAATTCTTTGATTTTTTTTTCATCTGTCTTGAGGGGCTATAATGTCCCCACAAAACAAAGCACTTAACTAAGTAGGCTTAGTTAAGTGGTCTTGACATAGGAGGAAATTATAGTAAGCAATAGGAGTAAAAGTAATTTATTTTTCAAAATAAAATACTTCTTCCATGTTTCCATGTTTCCCAGCAAGTTTACTTTCATTTGCTATGAGTAGTTTCCATTTAAGTTTTTTAGCTTCACTTAAAAAGGTCTCTCTTTCTTTTTGAATGGCCTTTAAATCTACAACAACTCCCCTACTGTCTCTTTTGATATCTTTACCTACCTCAAATTGTGGTTTATATAAAATAATAATCTCATGATTACTTAACCTGTTTATATCATTTAAAATATTGAGAATACTTATAAATGATACATCACAAGTGACTAATTCATAAGAAGTATTCGATACAAAGTTTCTGATATCAGTATTTTCTACGATAACAACTTTGTCATTATTTTTAATAGAACTATGGAGTTGATTTGTTCCTACATCTACACAAGTAACTGATTGAATATCATTATTTAATAGTATTTGAGTAAAACCACCAGTAGAAGAACCTATATCAATAGCAGTCTTATTTTGGACGCTTATATTATTATCTTCTAAAAAATATTTTAGTTTATAAGCGGAACGACTTACAAAAAAATCCTTTTCTGTAATACTTATTTCTTCGTTACCTGTTAAAGTAAATGATGGTTTTTTGATTATTTTACCATTTATGGATACTTTATTGGACTTAATAAGTTCCGATGCTTTATTTCTACTTTGAATATTGTACATTTTTGTTATATATATATCTAATCTCATAAGCTATTATATTAAAAGTAAGATTAATATACGAACAATATTTAAAACAATAGTTCTAAATAATAATTTTGATATTCTCATAGAGTAAAATATGAAAGTAGAGATTAAACTTTTTGTTTTTCTGCTTCTATTTCAACTTCTTCTAAAAATCTAGCTAATAATTTGTTCGTAGGAAGTTTCTCAATTATCACGCCTTTTTTGATAATCAAACCACTTCCATTTCCATATGCAATTGCAACATCAGCACTTTTCGCTTCTCCAAGTGCATTGACGACACAGCCCATTACTGAAACATTTAAAGGCGTTTTTATATGTGCTGTAGCTTTTTCAACTTCTGCAACCGCACTTACTAAATCTGCTTCAATTCTTCCACAAGTTGGACAAGAAATGATATTTAATCCTTCTTTGATAATACCTGCATCTTTTAATATTGCACGAGCAACTTCTACCTCTTTTTCTAATTCGCCGGTCATTGAGATTCTCATGGTATCACCAATTCCATCAAGAAGTAAGCTTCCTAATGCGATAGAAGATTTTATCGTACTATGAAATTGTGTACCAGCTTCAGTAACGCCAAGATGAAAAGGATAATCATTTAATGGTCGTAACATTCTATATGCTGCTACAGTTCTTTGTACATCACTGGCTTTTAAAGAAACTTTAATGTCATGGAAATCTAAATCTTCTAAATACTTAATATTGTAAATTGCAGACTCGACCATGCCTTTTGAAGTTTGTCCATATTTATTTTCAAATTGTTTTTCTAATGAACCACAATTGACACCAACTCTTACTGGCAGATTTCTTTGTTTACAAGCATTAATTATTTCTTTTATTTTATTTTTATCACTAATATTACCAGGATTAAATCTAATACAATCAACAACCTCTGCAGCTTTTAATGCAAGTTTATAATTAAAATGTATGTCTGCGACAATTGGCAATGATGTTTGTTCTTTAATCGCTTTTAAGGCAATCGCAGCTTCCATATCAGGTACAGCTACACGAACTATATCGGCTCCTGCAAAATGCAATAATTTTATCTGTTGAACTGTAGCTTCAACATCGCTCGTTTTTGTGTAAGTCATAGATTGTACACTAATTGGAGCGTCTCCACCAATGGCAACATTACCTACAAATATTTGTTTTGTTTTATATCTATTTATCATATGATGATTTTATCTAAAAAAAGATATAATAAGACA
>CAWVZX010000099.1:0-4512 GCA_963934755.1 uncultured Arcobacteraceae bacterium
AATACTCATCTGGTGTGCTTCACCTTTTGTTTCAAGTGCAATCGTTACATTAGCTTCACCAAAATCTAATGCTACCGAGTTTCTATCGTAGTCAATTTGCACTATATTCGCACTCACTTTTTCAAAAATACTAGTAAGTATTTTTAAACTTCCAGGTTTATCTATAAGAGTTACTATAAGATTCATTTTTCTAGAAGATTTAACCAAACCTTTTTGGATAATTTGTGCTAGCATTGTTACATCAATGTTTCCACCACATAAAGGCAAAACAACTCTTTTACCTTTTATGTCTAACTTGTTGTGCATCACAGCAGCAACGCCAACAGCCCCTGCTCCTTCAACGACTAGTTTATGTTGCTCTAATAAAAATAAAATTGCTGCTGCGATTTCTGTGTCATCTACTTCAATAATATCATCAACTAAATTTAATACATACTCTAGCATTTTAGGATTTACATCACGAACTGCAATTCCATCTGCAATCGTTTTTACAGAAGTTGAATTTAACTGTTTTTTTGCTTCAAATGAATTTTTCATAGCATTAGCACCACTAGAAACTACACCAATTATCTTTATATTTGGTTTGATTGCTCTAATAGCTGTGGCCATTCCAGAAATAAGCCCTCCTCCACCAATAGAAATAATAATAATATCAATATTGTCTATCTCATCTAAAATTTCTAAAGCTAGGGTACCTTGACCTGCTATTACATCATCATCTGCAAAAGGATGTACAAAGGTTTTATTATCTTTTATTGATAAATCATTTGCATATTTATATGCTTCATCAAAATTTGCACCAGATAAAACTACATTTGCACCATGACTTTTTACGCCATTTACTTTTAAAAGAGGAGTAGCTTCTGGCATAACAATCGTAGCATCACATTTAAAATGTTTTGCACTAAAAGCTAAACCTTGCGCATGATTACCAGCACTTGCAGCTACTACTCCACTATCTCTTTGAGCTTTACTTAGTGTAGAAATTTTATTAAATGCTCCGCGAATTTTAAAACTTCCTGTTAGCTGTAAGTTTTCTTTTTTTAAGTAAACATCAGCAGCACTATTTTCACTCAAAATTGGAGCATAGGCTATTGGTGTATTTCTAACAATACCACTTAATCTTTGTTTTGCATCTCTAATATCTTGTATATTTATCATAATTTGATTATATACAAATATTGATTAAGAGTTATAAAGAACATAGTATTTATTTGGTTAAACACTTGTATAATGCAAATAAATTTCAATAATAAATAAAGGTAAAAAATGGCTAGAAATACTATCCCAAAAATATTAAATCAATCAGCATCTCCATTATTTAGATTTAAAGCATTTATTACTGATATGTTTATGATAATGATGCCAATTATGTATATTACTACTTATGTAATATTAAATGGTAAAGACTCTTTTCAAGGGAGTGAATTGGCAAAATGGATTACTATGGCCATATACGGTATAATAGTTATTATATTTTGGGTTATAAAAGGTCAAACACCAGGGTTTAGGGCTTACGATTTAATCTTGATTGATGATAAAAGTAAACAAACTTTAGGAGTCGTATCAGCGACACTTAGATACATTCTATTTATAATGAGTGCTGTAAGTATTTTAGGTATCATTTTACCTTTTTTTAGAAAAGATAAAAAAACATTTCAGGACTTAGTGATGCACACTTCAGTTATTATAATACAAAAGAAATAGGCTTTTTTATTTATGTTATTCTTTAAACTCTCTACTTTTTATTTTTTCTATTTTGCTGCTGTTGGTGTATATGTCATTTTTCTACCAAAAGTTCTTTTGGATATTGGATATACGACAACTAACATTGGTGTAGTTTTAGCACTCGCTCCTCTTATGCGATTTTTAACTCCTTTTTTATTTTTAAAACATATCAATCTAGATCAAAAACTTTTTAAATTTATTTTAGTTTTATCAGTAATTTCATCATCACTATTTTATGTAACTATTGAATCTTTTTATCTATTTATGTTAAATAATGCCATTTTAGGAGTTTGTTTAAGTCTTTTGCTTCCCTATATAGAACTCATTGCAATAAAAGAATTAAAAGACAAATATGGTCGTTCTAGGCTTTTTGGTTCTATTGGATTTATGCTTGTGGGTCTTATTTTAGCAAAATATTTATCTGCTCCTGAAATAGCACTGCATTACTATTTAATAGCAACGATACTAACTTCTATATTTGCCTATAGTTTACTGCAACATGATGATGTATCACTTGAAGCAAATGAAGATGATGAAAAATTTTCTTTATTAAAATACTGGCCATTATGGGTGAGTTTATTTTTAATGCAAGTAAGTTTTGGTGGTTTTTATAACTTCTTTACCATTTATGAAACTTCATTTGGAATAAGCCTTGAGATGACTAGTTATCTTTGGGCCTTTGGTGTTATATGCGAGGTATTGATTTTTTATTTTCAAGCGCCCCTTTTGCAAAAGAATTTATTGTTTATGATTAAACTTTCCATACTTATCACTTCATTTAGATGGTTTTTATTATATTTTTATCCTGAGTCTTTATCAGTTTCTTTTTTCACACAAAGTTTACATGCATTTAGTTTTGGACTGTATCACAGTGCCGTTATTTTATATCTTTATAAAATCTATTCAAATAAAAAGTTGGCACAACAATTTATGTTAGGTATTGCATATGGATTAGGTGGATTCGTAGGTGCTTTAATTGCTGGAGAATTTTATGGTGAATATTTATTTTTATACTCTTCAATAATTGCATTAATATCCTTTTTTAGTTTATACTATATGAAAGATAAGATATAATAAAATAGCAATTACTCAATTTTAAGGAAATATATATGTTAGAAATAGGAAATATCGCACCAGCTTTTTGTATACCAAATCAAGATGAAGTAGAAATATGTTTACGAGATTTAAAAGGTAAATGGATAGTTTTATATTTTTATCCACGAGATAATACACCAGGTTGTACAACACAAGCTTGTGACTTCACAGAAGCACTACCGCAATATGAAGACTTAGATGCTGTTATACTAGGAGTGAGTCCAGATAGTCCTAAAAAACACCAAAACTTTATCTCTAAATATGATTTAGACATTACTCTTTTAGCAGATGAAGATAAAACGGTATGTGAAGCATATGACGTATGGCAACTTAAAAAATTTATGGGTAAAGAGAGTATGGGTGTTGTAAGAACAACTTTTATCATAAATCCAGAAGGAAATATAGCTGCTATATGGGATCGGGTATCTGTAAGAAAGAAAACTAAAAAAGACGGTATCACTACGGAAATATTACATGTAAATTTAGTAAAAGAAGAGTTGCAAAGATTACAAACTATTTAGTTTGTAATCTTCTTAGCTTTAGTATCTTTATAGTTTATAATTAGAATTAGAATTACTCCAATATTAATAATAACATCGGCAAAATTAAATACTGCAAAATCAAATCCACAATGCCAATAAATATAATCAACAACTCCACCATGTATGAATCTATCGTAAATATTACTTACTCCCCCAGCTATAACTAATGCAGCTGGAATATAATATAATCTAAATAAATCTCTATTGAAAGCTAAGTATAGAATGATTCCTAACATAATAGCAATCTGTATATATTTGAGATTACCTTCTAGGAATGAAAACATAGAAAAGGCAACGCCGTAGTTATATACAAGAATCAAAGAGATACATTCTCCTTTTTGTTCAAAGCCATCTACAAATAAGAATTTTACATATTGATCTATAAGAAACAGAGATAAAAAAAGTACTATTGTAATAAATAGTTTTTTTAACATATATTATTTTGTATCAATTCTGATAGCTCGTCCATTGATTTTGTAACTAATTTAGAATCTCTACCTTCTAGTAAAAGTCTTATCTTCTTTTCAGTTCCTGAATATCGAATTAAATCTCTTAATCCAAGTTCTCTAAATTTATTTAATAACTCTTCTAGGCCCTCAATATTTATCAATGGCACTTTCTCTTCAACCATTAAATTTTTTAGAATCTGAGGATATAACTCAAAAGGATTTAAAACTTCACTAGCTTTTTTACCACTACTTATAATCATAGCAATAACCTGCAAAGCAGAAGCTAAGCCATCACCTGTTTTAGCAACATTTGAAAATATAATATGACCGCTTTGTTCACCACCGAAGTTAAGAGATTCATTTTTCATAATCTCTAAAACATTTTTATCACCAACATCTGAACGGTATAATTGAATTCCATTTAAATTTAGATAATCTTCTAAAGCCATATTGCTCATAACTGTAGCAACACAACCTTTACCTTGTAAAAGTCCATTAGAATTTAAGTATGTTGCCATTGATCCTATTAATTTATCACCATCTATAAAACCTTTTTCTGCTATTATGGTTGTATTTATTTTACCAGCCTCATCTACTGCAATAGTGCTTATATTTCCACTTACATCCTTAATAAAAATATTTAATAATTCATTATTAGTATTTTTTGAATCTATATAAAAAGTTATACCTTTAAAATT